>CAIZMB010000198.1 GCA_903933935.1 uncultured Cytophagaceae bacterium | reverse complement strand
ATATAAATTTGGAAAAACTAGCAAACCAGCGATTTGGGAATTCGCTTCGATAGGCTTTATCTAAAACGCCTAGTCGATTCAATTCTCCAAACCTAGCAATGAAACTTGTGCGTAATTCTTCTGGCATTTCATGATGCAAATAGCTAAGCACTAAATTTTTACCTAAATGCCCTCCGCTACCTTCGTCTCCTAACCAGAATCCTAGTGGTGGAATTTGCTCGGTTATTTTTTGCCCATCGAAAAAACCCGAGTTAGATCCCGTGCCTAATATGCATGCAATCCCTTTTTCGTCCCCGCAACTGGCCTTAGCCGCCGCCATCAAATCGTTCTCTATTTGTATTTCGGCTCCCTGAATGATTGTGAGTAAAAATTCCCGGATGATTTGGACCTTATCCTCACCCGTGATGCCGGTACCGTAATAGTATATTTGTTCTACTTTTTTGTCGGTAAGCCAATTTTTTACGTCATTTTGCGAGGTGTTGATCTCTATGGCCGATTGGTAATAGGGGTTTATGCCTGCTGAAAAAAATGAATCATAGGCTTCGTTTGGATTGGCTATAAACCTCCATTCTGTTTTCGTAGAACCACTTTCAATGAGTAGTATCATGGTTATTTAAGTTGGCCTATAGGTTCAAATTTTTCAAACACTTTAGCTGAATGTGGCGCATCAGCCAATTCCTCAGTTAAATCTTGCCCGGCCCAATGTTCATAGTGCTTACCATTTTTCCAAAGTTTGGACGTTGTCATATCAAAGATTTTACCAGCATAGGCGACCCAAATTTCTGGTTTGTCCTGGCCATTTCGTAAAGCTAATTGTGATTTAGTATAAAAGGGCAATGAATTTTCCAAAGTAAAATATATCAAGCACGAAGCTAAATAAAATCATTGAAAGACCATTTTTTTAATAAAGATTTTTAATTTTACACGAATTAAATAAGTTTTGATATTATGAAACAGTACATCTTATTTTTAAGCTTTTTCGCAACCCTATTTTTGGGTGCGTGTAGTTCAAAAAGTGACCCAACTCCAGTAACTCCAACCCCCGTTACGCCTACTCCAGTAACCCCTACGGTAGCTGATTTAGTTAAAAAAGTGTGGTCGGCAAATTCTGTTTCATGGGATGGAGTTGTTCAATATTCAAAAGGAGCTACGACTAATTTGGTCGCGGGCTATTCACAATTTAAATTGGATTTAAGCATCGCAGGGTCTGTTACTTTGACTGAATATGATGGTAAAAAATTTACAGGTAGTTATTCATTATCTTCAGATAACAAAAAATTGAGTTTAACTGGTTTGACGAGTTCAGAAGGTGCCCCATCTGGAACCAATGGAACGTTAGAGTTAAACATCAGCGGAACTCCGTCGGCTACTAGTTTAGCTTTAGAAACGAGTACTGCTTATATCAAGGCAAGCAACAAAAAAGTGGCCTTGACTTTAGTAAATCCCTAAAAAAATTGATTTAATAGGAGCCGCCTGTAAAAAGGCGGCTCTTTTTTATTATATGGAAAAAAGAACTGAAATTGGAATTGTTGGTGAATTTGGATTGATTGAGCGATTAGCTAAACCATTTTCTTCTCATCAATCTTGGACTACGATTGGTATTGGTGATGATGCGGCGTCGCTACAAGCTGAAGGAATGGAAGTGGTTTCCACCACTGAATTATTGATCGAAGGTGTTCATTTTGATCTTTCCTATTCTCCATTGCCCCATTTGGGTTTTAAGGTAGTTAGTTTGGCACTTTCTGATATTGCCGCTATGAATGCTAAACCCTCTCAAATATCCATAGGTTTGGGTTTAAGTAATCGCTTTTCAGTGGAGGCCGTAGAGGAATTGTATACGGGTATAAAACAGGCTTGTGAAGAGTATAAAGTGGATTTAGTGGGTGGGGATACTACCGCTTCTCCTCAAGGATTGATTATTTCGGTTTCCGCATTAGGATTGGTTGACGCTAAGAATCTAACAAAAAGGTCCGGTGCTAAGCCGAACGATGTGATTTGTGTGACTGGAGATTTGGGTGGAGCGCTGATGGGTTTACAATCTTTAGAAAGAGAAAAGCAAGTGTATCTAGCTAATCCGACCATGCAGCCAGAATTGGATGGGAAAAGTTATGTAGTGCTGCGCCAGTTAAAACCTGTGGCACGATTTGATATTTTACATGAGTTGGCTGAAATCGGGGTGGTTCCTACCTCCATGATTGATTGTTCAGACGGTCTAGCCTCTGAAATTATTCATTTGTGTAACGCTTCTAATACAGGCGCTAGGATTTTTGAGAAAAACATTCCCATTGACGATGAAACGTATTTGTCGGCCACGGAATTTAATCTAAGCCCATTGACGGCGGCATTGAATGGTGGCGAAGATTATGAATTAGTATTTACTGTATCTCAAAAGGATTTTGAGAAAGTAGAGAAAATAACCGATGTCACGGCGATAGGTTATATGACCGACGTAAAGAATGAGCGAGTACTCGTTATGAAGTCAGACCAAATTGTGGATTTAACAGCGCCAGGATTTGGCGAAAAATAAAATATGGCGGTAGCAATCATGCAACCTTATTTTTTCCCTTATCTGGGCTATTTCCAATTAGTTCAGGCGGTCGATCATTTTGTCTTTTACGATGACGTGATGTTCATTAAAAAAGGCTGGATCAATCGGAATAGAATTTTAATGCAGGGCAATGAGTTTTTATTTACTATTCCATTAGAAAAACAAAGTCAAAATAAGACAATCAGGGAATCAACGATCTCTTGGGGAAAAGAATTTCCGAATAAATTCATGAATCAAATTGATTCAGCCTACAAAAAGGCGCCAAATTATACGGAGGTTAGAAATCTAGTCGATCAGGTTTTGCAAAGGAAATATGCGAGTTTGGCAGATTTAGCTAGTGAAAGTGTTCAAGCCACTTGGGCATACCTTGGTTTAGAAAAAAATTTCTACCAGAGCTCTAAATTATCAATTTCTAACGACCTTGGCCGAGCAGAAAGGCTAATTGAAATCACAAAATCGCTTGGGGAATCTACCTATATTAACGCGGTTAATGGCCAAGAATTGTACGAAAAGGGCATTTTTAAAGAAAAGGGCATTGAATTATATTTTTTAAAACCTAATTTAAATCCCTATCCTCAAGGGAATACAAAAGAGTATATAAATGGGCTTTCTATGATTGATGTTTTGATGTGGAATGATAAGGATGAGGTTGTCCGATGGGTAGGAGATTCACAATTAATTTAGTCAATGATTTCCCGTTTAATAAATTTTGTTATCATTTTATGAATATATTGGTAACTTTGTCGATTGAATTAAAATAGATTAAAACTAGTAAATGACTCAGTCTTTATTCATACGTCGTTATTCAAATCGGTTCCTGTCTAGGTGGTTAGTTCTTGCCATTGACGTCATTATTACTATTTTCTCCTTTTTAGTTGCTACTGCTTTACGGTTAAATTTCAGGTATGAGGAACTTCATTTTGATGTTTTCATTTACCACTTCATTTTCTTGTTAAGTATTCGCTTTATCACATTTCTGTATTTTAAGACTTATTCAGGGATTATCCGCCATACAAGTATTGAGGATGCGGTATTAATCTTGAAAACAATCTTTACGGGTACAATGGTGGCCGCTGTGATTTCACTCGCGATTAGGTATTTTTTACAAGTGGAAACATTGATTTATGTGCCAATTTCCATCTTAGTTATTGACTTTTTCATTTGCTTGTTTTTATTGGTGAGCCTTAGATTCATGGTTAAAAAGTTTTATGAATCGTTTATAAATGAGTTTAAGCCAGCGGTAGGCGTGTTAATTTATGGAGCGGGATATTCTGGCTTATTAACTAAAAACGTAATTCAAAATGACCGTGGAATAAATTATCAAGTACTTGGATTTATTGATGATAATGATTCCAAAGTTGGCAAAACCATAGAAGGAATCAGGGTATTTAATTTGTCCGAAGCCTTAGATAAGTTTGTGGACACTTATGAAGGACTTCAGGTCATTATGGCCATAAAAAACATTAATATACAGGCAAAGAGAAAAATTTCCGATGTGTTTTTGGATCGAGGTGTTGTGGTTAAAACATTGCCTCCTGTAGACAAATGGGTAGGCGGAGAGTTTGCGATCAATCAGATTCATAATGTTAAAATTGAAGATTTATTGGGCCGAGAGGAGATTCAGATGAACAATAAGCTGATCTCTGAGGAAATGAATAGTAAGTCTATTTTAGTTACGGGTGCAGCAGGCTCTATTGGCTCAGAGATTGTACGCCAATTGATCGCCTATTTCCCTTCAAAAATTATTTTAGTAGACCAAGCGGAATCTGGGCTATTTGACTTAGAATATGAGTTGGTGGGTCGAATTCCATCCAATACAGAAATTGTTGTGAAGGTAGCTGACGTGTCTGATATCAATCGAATGTCCTACATTTTCCGAACGCATAAACCTTCCATTGTTTTTCACGCGGCAGCCTATAAGCATGTGCCTTTGATGGAGAAAAATCCTTATGAGGCTGTTAAAATTAATATATTAGGGACGCGTATTTTAGCAGATTTAGCAGCAGAAAATGCGGTGGATAAGTTTGTGATGGTTTCGACAGATAAAGCCGTAAACCCTACGAATGTGATGGGTGCCACAAAGCGATTTGCCGAAATGTATACACAGTCAATGAATCAGTTGGAAGGTATGCACACCAAATTTATTGCCACGCGATTTGGTAACGTTTTAGGTTCAAATGGTTCTGTTATCCCATTGTTCAAAAAACAAATTGAACGAGGAGGCCCTGTGACTGTTACCCACCCAGATATTACTCGCTATTTCATGACGATTCCTGAAGCTTGCGAACTCGTATTAGAGGCGGCTACCATGGGAGAGGGCGGTGAAGTTTTTGTTTTTGACATGGGAGAATCAGTTAAGATTATTAACCTAGCCAAAAAAATGATTACCCTAAGCGGAATGCGTGTAGACCGTGATATCGAAATTAAATTTACAGGTTTACGTCCAGGAGAAAAGTTGTACGAGGAACTTTTAAGCACGGATGAAAATACATTGCCTACGCATCATCCTAAAATTTTAATTGCCAAAGTGAATGTGCCAAGTTATTCCTATATGGACATTCAAATGAACCTAATGCAAGAAGTGTTGGACGAGGGAGGAAATAATAATGAACTCGTTTCAAAAATTAAGGAAGTAATTCCAGAATATAAATCAAATAACTCAATCTTTGAGAAGCTTGACAAAGTAACGGTCAACATCAAGCGCGGGACTAATTTCTAATTAGTTTTTTTATAATACTAATAGCTAATAAGGTGAAAAAAGGAGCCATGACGATGTCGATGGTATAATGTACATGTTGGATTAGCAGCAAAAGAGCCAGTATTATACTCAAAAGGATAGCCACAATTTTTTCCTTTTTAAGCGGCAAAAAATAACACGCAAATACCATCGTAGCGGTATGACCTGAAAAGAATAGATCTTTTGTAATAGGCATGTTTTCCCCATAAATGAACATGGCAGCGACTGGGTCATGTAAGTCGACAATCCCTGACGGAGGATTTAAGGCAACAAAATAGATGGTTAAAAAACGAAAGGCGGTTTCTAAGTTAAATGCCCAAGCAAACCAAACAAATGTTTTTGGAGTGGCCAAAAGTCTGATTACTAAATAGATAACTGTGCAATAAATAATTGAGAAAATGGGATAAGAAAGGTTTTTTGAAGGGATAAGCCCCAATATAAAATCATTTAAAACAATACCTTCCCTTTGTTGGACCCATTGAAAATAAGTAGCAGCTTTCCATGGGAAAACTGAAAATGAAAGAATGGCCAATAAAAAACTAAGTCTGAAGGATGATTCTTTCCATGCCTCACCCCAAGCCCCTCTTATGGAATTTATAAAACCTTTCATTCAGCTTTTTGTTATATTTACGCATTGCAAAACTACTAAAATAAAAAACATGATAAATCGCTGGATTAAAAATGTAAGCTTCGTTTTAAGTATAATTCTTGGTTTTGTTCATTTTTCATGTGGAAACGCTACAAATACAAAAAATCTAATGGAAGAATCACAAAACTTAAAAGGAGCTAATTTAGAGACGATAACCTTAGGTGCCGGGTGTTTTTGGTGTGTAGAGGCTGTTTACCAAAGGTTAAAAGGTGTGAAAAGTGTAACCTCTGGTTACATGGGTGGCAAAATGAAAAATCCAAGTTATCGTGATGTTTGTACAGGATTAACGGGTCATGCTGAGGTGTGTCAACTCGTATATGATCCTAAAATTATTTCTTTTGAAACTATATTGGAGGTGTTTTGGCAAACGCATGATCCTACTACATTGAATAGACAAGGTGCCGATGTGGGTACCCAATATCGATCAGCGATATTTTTTCATAATGAAGCTCAAAAGGAAGCGGCTGTGGCTTGGAAGACAAAATTAAATGCGCAAAAAGTATTCCCTAATCCTATTGTAACTGAAATAAGTCAAGCATCACTTTTTTACACGGCTGAGGATTATCACCAAAATTACTTTAATCAAAATGGGGATCAACCTTATTGCCAAATTGTAATTAAGCCAAAAATGGATAAGTTTTTGAAAACTTTTAAAGAGAAACTTAACTAAAAACCTCCCTTGTCATAAAAACTTCTCCTGCGAGAAATTTTTAGTTCTTGCAGTAAGGACGATTTTACCCTCAGGTCAAATGAATAATTTGACGCACGTCCGTAAAATGGACTTGCAATAGGGGTCCAATTGAAATTCAATTCCCAGCAGTGCAGATCTCGATGCACCGACATATTCGTGTAGGTAAGTCCGCTATACTTGAAATCATATCCTGAGCTCATAGAAAATTTCCATTTTTCTGTTAAGCTTAAATCCCCTTGAAACGTTAAACCACTAATTTGTTGCGCTGCAGCCAACCCCATTCTATTCATACTAAACTGATAGCTAAACGAAAATGTCCAAGGCACATTCCAATCAACATAATCGTCAATATTTCGATTTATTTGTTTTAATTGAGCTTCAGATGCATTATTGCTGGTCTTTAATTCTTTCGTCTTAGCGGGAGCAAACCTTCGCCCAATGGAAAGATTAAGTGCCGTCAATCTCGCTAGGCCTTCCCCTTGCCCCAACATTAAATCAGGAGTTCTCCTCCCCACGTCAAAAAATGAGTTGTCTTTTACATATAAGTAAGGGTCAAAACTTCCTCCTATATTGATATCAAATTCACTTACTCTAGAGTTTGCATTGAAATTTAAATTGGACAAAGGGAATTCTTTTGCCAACATATTATAGCTTCCATTTATGCCAAAATTATCGAGAATCGTAATTTTTTCATTTTGTTTGGTCGCCGTATCCGATTTAGTTTTCAATTTAGCTTCAAGGGTATTTTGAAGTCCAAAACTGATACTTCCTGAAGCACCACCATAACTCATTTGCCTTGGGTCAAAAGTACTAATCCGCCTAATATCTCCAACCTGCTCTACCCCCTGATTGTTAATAAATTTACGGTTGTTAATTCTAACATCTTGGTAATACCCATAAGTTGGATCCGAGTAGTCCGGCGTATAGCTTAAGCTAAAACTAGGGGCTATTGTATGCCTCAGAGCTTCTAATCTTCCTTTCTTGAATCTAAGCGTTCCATAAATCCGAGTATTCATGCTCGCAGAAAATGAAAGTTGGGAATAGAACTTTGGTAAGCCCCCTATGGTATCGATTCTAACGGTTGAATCACTTTTCATGTAGGTATACTTGTACGACCTTGTGTACATATTTCCTGACCACGAAACGCCCGGAGTTAAGTTTACATATTTATTTAATTTTAAATTAGGCAATGATAATGGAATGCTATAATTGAATTTTGTTTGTGCTTTTTCCCAAAGTAGAGGTAATGTGCTCGCATCCACTGGAATCACTCCAGGAGGTAAATCATCCATCGTTTTTGGAATAAAAGGCCTCTGAATGATCCCTCTTTGGCTGTTAGATTCCCTAGGATACACATCAAATTCATATCGAGTATAAGGATCAGACACTTGATTCGTCATGCTTATGCCCCCAGAAAAATCCAGCCCTAGCCTAAATTGATCTAAAAATTGGTCCCCTAGCGAGTTTTTTCTTTTAAACGGTTGAAATTGATTTAGGCCGAAATTAAATTCAGTTCCTGCATCAAAAACCCGAGTAGTTGTATTTTGATTAATTCGCAAACTGATTCCTGTTCTTATTGTCTGCCCAATATTTTTTGTGTATTGCACAGAGGATCCAATGGTATTTGATAAATATTGCTGGCTATTGTAGTTATTAAACTGATTATATGAGTTAGAGGCAATGTTAACCGAAGCGGAAAAGCTTGAATTTCCTCTACTTTGTGGACTATGTGACCACTGCAAAGCGAAGTCAGTTCGTTTGGTGGGAGAAAATTCATCTCCATTGGTGTTTCGATTAAAGGCTAAGTTGAAACTACCAGCGAACCGGTAGCGCTTATTATATTGCGAGTTTGCTCCTAAACCCCAGCCACCTTTTGAGTAAATTTGGCCCGTAAATCGAACGCCTATATTTTCACTAGCTGCCCAGTAATAACCCCCCTCTCTCAAATAGAATCCTCTACCCGTAGGTTCTTCCCCATATGTCGGCACAATAACGCCTGATTTTCCTGCTTCTTTGGGTTGGGAATAGGGAAAAAATCCAAAAGGAAGTCCGATGGGCAATGGAATATCATTGAGCTCAAAGTGAAATGGTCCAGATATAATTTCTTTTTTTCCGACTACTTTGATTTTACTCGCTTTAATGTGGAAATGGGGATGTGTTAAATTACAGGTGGTATAAATGGCATTTCGGATATATAGATTGTCTTCTTCATCTTTTTTAACTGATTTTCCTTGGACGAATCCTTCCCCTTGCTGAGTTACAATTGCTTTTATGGAGGCACGCTTTGATTTGAAATTATAGCGAACTTCTTCCGAGTCATATTTATCTTGGCCCTGAGTAAATACCGGAAGGCCTATTATTTTTTTTGTCGCAGTGTCTAAGGTTCCTTTGGCAAAAACCTCATTTTTTGACCAATCCAATCTAATATAATCAGCTTCTAACGCGATATTCCCATATTTTAATTTTGCCCCTCCATATAAATTAACCACTTGTTTTTCCGCGTCTAATACCGTAGAGTCAATCGCAGAATAAAAAACGGTCGTTTCTAAATCTGCTTTTTTGGATAATGAATCTTTGGGGCTGATTGATTTTTTAACCGAATCACCCGAAATTACTCGTTGGGCACTAACATCTGTTAGGCCAATGAATATTCCCATGCATAGCATGAAAAGGTGATATGTGGATTTATTTATCAAATGGAATTTAAAAATTATAATTATCTTTGTTTGTGAAAGATTGACAAAATTACACGATTGCGTGGTACCTAAGTGTATTAATTAAAAAATAATGTTTTCAACGGTTCGACTTATTTTTATTTGTTCCTTAGCCCTATTACTGGTATCGGCTGTAGATCCGACTATTGAATCGATAAAAAAAATCCCCAAAAATTCACTTAAAACAGTTTGTTTAGATGCTGGACATGGAGGGAAAGATCCAGGTTGCATGGGCCCTAAGGGATCACATGAGGGTAAAGTGACCCTGAAAATCATATTGGAATTGGGTCGCAAACTGAAAGAAGAGTACCCTGATTTGAAGGTGATATATACCCGTGATTCGGATGATTTTGTAGAATTAAATGAGCGGGCTAATATCGCCAATCGGAATAAAGCGGATCTTTTTATTTCAGTGCATTGTAACGCGGCGGCCAATAAATCTGCCTATGGAACTGAAACTTATACGATGGGTTTACATAAAACAGATGGAAACCTGAACGTAGCTAAGCGTGAAAACTCAGTAATTTTGCAAGAAAAAGATTACCAAACTACCTATAGTGGTTTTGATCCCAATTCTCCCTTAGCGCATATAATGATGGCAAATTATCAAAGT
>CAIZMB010000197.1 GCA_903933935.1 uncultured Cytophagaceae bacterium | reverse complement strand
GGATTTTCTACTCGCTTGAATTGTCAACTGAAACGGAGCGACTAATTTAATGGTTTCAAATCCACCCTTGTCATTAGCGCGTGCTATTTCTAAAGTTAGCAAATCTCCCGTTTTTATATTGGATAATACTTGTTGGGTATTTTTGACAAAATTAGGTAGGTCGATGGGCAATTGGTTCACGGAGACTAGTTCGTCTTTTGCTTTTAAATGAAGCTCATTTCCAAAGGCATTAATTCCTAGCTCGCTACCTATAAATGCCCGCTTCGTTTCTGAATTTATATTGAGTGTTTGATAGTCAAATCCGAAGGTCCTAACCGTATCTTTTTTATTGGGATCAATTTCATAACCTATACTATTGAGCCAATCATTTAACGGAATTTTTTTATTTCCTGCTACGTAATTATTGAAGTATTCTTTAAGGCTAGGATATTTAGTTACCTGAATTAATTGATCAAATAATTCATCATCTTTAAAGGATTTATTGGGACCATAAATTTTAGCTAAATCTTGCATCATTTGTTGGGTTCCATAGGCTCCATTTGACTCTTTTCTCAGCAATAAATCTAGGCCAAAACCTAGTAATGCTCCTTTTTGGTATACATTGCTATATTGATCTTTATAGGTATCTAAGACCTTTTTACTCATTTCGGTAAAGGGAATTTTGTCGTCAAATTGCACTTGCATCGTCTCCCATTTCTCTTGGATCGTTTGCATGAATTGCGGTAATTTGATGAGCCCATATTTCAATTGCATGTGATGGGCAGCATACTCAGTAAGGCCTTCATACAACCATAAATGCTGGGACATTTTGGGTTGGTTAAAATCAAAATTTCCAATTTCCTCTGAATGAATATTTAAAGGGGTTACAATATGGAAGAATTCATGGGCACAAATGTCTAAAATCGTCTGGCCTAAACCCGTAATATCTCCCTCTGGTAAATAGTAGAAAGAAGACTTAGCGTGTTCTAGCGCGCCATAACTGCCATTTTTCAGGTTATCAGATAGTATAATCAAAAATGCGTAGCGCTGAATCGGTAAGTTGCCTCCCAAATAGTTTTTTTGAGCTTCTAAAAGGGGCTTGATTTTTTGGGCTATTTCTTCTGAGATTAAGGTTTTATTAGGTGTATATAAGGATATAACGATTTCAACATTTCCGATTTTTAGAAGGGTCGTATCTGGTTTTGCATACATGAAAGGTGAATCTACGATTTCATAGTATGAATTTGCCTTAAAAATATCTTGAGTGGGACTGCTTTTTATGTCGCTTTTCAACGAAGAAGTTCCCACCATAAATGTGGGTTTATTGATTTCTAAATCGATTTTATTCTTTTCAAATCCTTTGAAATAGCCTAAAAATCCATGCGTATTTAAGGCAAATAAAGTGTCTTTTTGGAAGGAAGTTCCCGCAGGTTCAAATACATATTCTCCGTCAATTTCCGGACTATCCCAAGTGTCATCAACTTGGTAGGTAATGCGAGTTAATTTAGCGGCATTTTTTATTTGGTATTGATTAAAATTCTTTTTTACGACCGATAAACTTTTTCCTTGTGCATCAAAAGCTTTGAAGTCACTGATAAATCTTCCAAAATCATAATTAGCATACGTGCCCGGAACAATTTTAGGGAAGAAAAAGTCAATTTGGTTTTCCTTGAATTTGGGCGTTTTTACTTGGACACTTAACTTGTCTTGGTTGAGTTTATTCAAGTCAATGGAATAAACAATGGTGTTTTGTGCAGATAAAAAAACGCTGATAAGCAAGAACGATGCGATGAATAAATATCGAACGTTTTTAATTTTTGTAATTGATCGCATCTTTTGGGTCTATTTTTTTGATAAATAAAGTAGGTATAGTTATGGTAAGGGCTACTAAAAGACATGTTCCAACATTGACATATATCCAGGTAGGTGTATCCCAAAGTATTGGTACAGAGGTCATGTAGTAATTTTCTGGATCTAGTGGAATCAGTTTATACGTATATTGAATGTAGCAAAAAATGATGGCAATTAAATTGCCGATCATTAATCCTCTAAGCAAAATAAAGAATCCATTCCACCAAAAAATGGTTCTTATTTGTTTTTGAGAGCTGCCTAACGCTTTTAGTAAACCGACCATGGGAATTCTTTCCATGATTAATACCCAAAGTGTGGCGATCAGGTTAAAGCAGGCGACTACAAGCAGAAGAGAAATAAAGATGACAATGTTGCGGTCCAACATATTCATCCAGTCAAAGAGGGAAGGATAGAGTTCTTCAATGGTCTCTAATTTCCATTCGGTCGGCAAATTCTTTTCTAAATAATACGCGGATTGGTTCAAATCTACTCCTTTTTTAAGAACAATTTCATAGCTCCCTAGAGAATCTGAACTCCAGCCATTCATTTTTTGCACCCAATCGCGATCCGCTAGGATAAAAATTTTATCTAATTCTTCTAATCCAGTTTCATAAATTCCGGTTACTTTAACTTTTCTAGGTCGCTCTGGTTGGCTCAAAAAGTATAAAATTAGACTTTGATTAATACTGGTTTTTAACTGATTCGCAAGAATCTGACTAATAATAACATCTTGAGAATTTTTTAAATAGGGGAGGCCTTGAATGAGATTATTTTTGATTTGAGCATGAGGCATATCTTGGCCAATTCCTTTGATGACAATTCCGGCGAGTCCAGATTTGCCAACAAGGATACCTGGTTTTTGAATGTGGGATTGGATATGATTGATGTAGGGTAGCTGAGCTACAGACTTTTCCCAAACGGTGTTTTTTATAATCGGATTTTCTGAAATCGAATGGTTGCCACTCAATTTACTTACTCGGATATCACCCGAAAAACTAGTTAATTTCTCTTGAATGGCTGATTTGAAGCCAAATAGGATTGAAAAAGCAATCAGAATAATGC
>CAIZMB010000196.1 GCA_903933935.1 uncultured Cytophagaceae bacterium | reverse complement strand
TAGGTACCGTAATAAGCTTTGAGCCTACGGCCAATGGCTTTTATTTACACAAACCATAAATGCATTTTATATGAAGTTTGCTGCTATTGACATAGGTTCTAATGCTGCCCGATTACAAATTTCAAGTGTATTGGAAGATGAAGGAGTGATCAGTTTTAAGCGGGTCGAGTATGTTCGATTTGCTTTGCGATTAGGCCATGATGTATTTATTGACGGTGCGATTTCCCCTGAGTCTGAAGTTAGAATTTTCAAGTTATTGCAGGCTTACAAATTATTAATGGAATTGCATGAAGTTCAAGATTATTCCATTTGTGCCACTTCTGCGATGCGTGAGGCTGTTAATGCAGCTGAAATAATTACACGCATTAATAAGATTTTAGAGATGAAAATTAATGTGATTGATGGCGCAAGAGAGGCTGAGTTAATCAATGATGTGGTTTTACAATCTTTACATCCTCAAAAAAATTACCTTCATATTGACGTAGGTGGCGGTTCTACTGAGTTAAATATATACCGAAACAGAGAAAAATTAGCCTCTAAATCATTTAAAATTGGATCTGTTCGTCTCTTAGAAGGTAAGGAAAAGGAATCAGATTGGGACAAAATGAAACAGTGGATATCCTCACAAATAATTTCCATGGATGGTCCTATTTACGCGGTAGGCACAGGTGGAAATATTAGCAAATTGTACAATATATCTAGCGAAGTGAATGAGTTAAAGACCATGACGATCGGCGAGCTTAAAAAAGTCGCAGCTTATGTAAGTTCCTTTACATTTGAGGAACGTGTGCATAAATTAAGGCTTAATACTGACCGTGCAGATGTCATTGTTCCGGCTTCGTCTATTTATTTGGCTGCCATGGAATGCGCAGGATGTCCCAGTATTTTTGTGCCTGATTTAGGGTTGAAAGATGGCATTCTTCAAATGCTGTATGATCGCTATAAAGCTAGAAAAAAGGCCTAATTATTTGGTGATTCGATAGGCTAAACCCATGGAAAGAACTTGGGAGAACTGCCAATTGGGATCTTGGTCATAATCTCTAAACAAAACGGCTTGCAGATTTGTACTGAGGTACTTATTTACTTTCATGGAAAAATTAGCGTCAAGTCGATGTACCATGCCATTAGATACACCAAATCTAAAATAATCAATTAAGGTAGAGTACCTTAATTTCATATTGACATTTTCGAATATTTCTCTTTCCACATTGAATAATAATTGGAACACAAATTGATTTCGAATATTGTCACCGGGTCTTTCTAGACCAAATAAACCTGCTCTTGAAATACGTTCATCAAAAACAAACGTTTGCCTCAGACTACCTATACCAAATCGTGTGTAAAATGTTTTTTGAGGATGATATTCTAATCCTAATGAAGTGGTTAAATAGGCTGGGGCAAATATACTAGAGACCAAAGAATCCACAGGAATCCCCTTTTTATTTTTTTTGCCAAATTCAAATCCTTGAAAAAATTGTGTTTGGAAGTTGGTAGATCCATAAAAATCCCAATTCGGACTAATTCGATAACCCGCCTTAAATTCGTAAAAAATACGATCAACACTTTTACGTAAACTTTGGGTTTTGTTTTGAAGAAATCCCACTTGCATACTTAGATCACTTATTAAGCGCCATGATGAATTATTGATGGTGGCATTGTGATTTAAATACCAACCTGTCGCAAAGGTATTTGAACCCCCACCTTTCCAGTTGTCACTAAAGCTAGCCTGATTTAAATCGATACCCGTAGCAAAATTTTGTTTCCAAAAAACTTTTAAGGAATCTTTTTGAATAGAATTTTCGGCCAACAAAGGATAGCTGAAAATCAAAATCAAATAAATAAACCAAAATTTCATGCCGCAAAGGTACATAAATCATTTATTTAACGAGCTATCAATGTTTAGCTTTATCCACCCAAATTTCGACTAAACTAGTAAAATTTTCATCTGGAATTAAGATCTTTAATCCGTCACCTGTGTTAAAAGCATCTGTATTTCCGGTCATCGGTTCGATCGCGACGCAATTTTCGGATGTAGGTGCGAACACCACTAAAAATGGAAATTCTGTAGCGTTTTGCTTAAGAAAAAGACTAATTTTTGTCTCGCTATCTGTTAATTTGGTTAGGTGATTTGTTTGGCTTTCTAACTTAAAAACATTGTCTAAGGTCGTTTCTGAAAATTGAACAGGCATTTGAAATGAGACAATTTCATCCGACATAGGAATCATTTGGGCATCTGAAATGTATTTTAATGTGGGATTGAACGTTATCTCTAAATGCCTTATTTCAGCTTCTGCGATTTTAAAATAGGGGTGCCAACCACATGCAAAGGGCATGTTTTTTTCACCGGTATTTTTGCAATTAAAGTTGACCGTCAACAATCCTTCAGAGCTTAGCTTATAAGTCAGTGTAAAAATAAATGGAAAAGGGTATCCGGGGAAATCGCCTGTGTAGTTGTGAATAAATGAAACTTCTGCAGAATCCTCATTACATTTCTCTTCTGAAATCTCAAATTTTCTCCTCGCTAAGAAACCATGAATAGCATTTCCGAGATTTGATTCGTTGATGGGCAATTGGTAATTTCGACCTTCAAATGAATAATTGCCATTTCGAACTCGATTAACCCAGGGTGCTAACAATGCACTAGGGTACAAGTCGTTCTCGCCAATGGGTTTTTCTCCCGGAAGGTGAATCAGTTCGACCAAATGGTTTTCGCAAATTAATTCGAGTTCTACTAAAACAGCACCAATTTCAGGTATTATGACAGCTTTTTCGCCTGTTTTCGGGTTTAGTAGAACTACTTTCTTTTCACTAGAAACAGTGGAATCATGTACATTTATTTCCATATCGTTTTTTCTTCAATGCCCATTCCGTATAATGCAAAGTCATATTTCACAGGATCCATGGGGTCGATTTTTATTAATTCTTCAGTAAGTTCTACCGCCTTTTTCCAGTTAGGCAGTCCTGGGCCAATTAAACCTAATGTTTCCGCAGTTCTTTGAGAATGAACGTCTAAGGGGCAAATTAATTGTTTGGGTTTTATTTTTTTCCAAAGACCAAAATCCACTCCCATTTGATCATCTCTCACCATCCACCTCAGAAACATACATATTCTCTTACAAGCTGAGTTCTTGTTTGGGGTGGAAACATGTTTTCTAGTTCTTTCCGGAGCCCACGGATCATCAAAAAAATGTTGGTAAAAGTTATTAATAGCCTTGGTGGTATTCAATTCATCCTTGTTAGTATCAGGAACAAAGGCTGTTTCTAAGCTTTGATGTGATGTATAATGCCTTTTGAAAAATTGCAGAAAATATAAGGCATCTGTGCTTTGGAAAGTTCGATGCTTAAAGGATTCAAATCTTTTTAAGTCGGTTTCTTGATGATTCAGAATGAAATCGTGTGGCGTTCCATCCATTAAATCAATCAATTTTTTTGCATTATTGAGGATGGTTGTTCGCTGACCCCAAGAAAGCATAGCTACCCAGAAGCCCATAATTTCCCTGTCTTGTAATTTTGTGAACAAATGTGGGATTTGAATCGGGTCGTGTTCAATGAACCTGGGATGGTTGAAAAATGCGTATTTCTTCTCGAGAAGTTCTACGATTTCTTCCTTCATTTGGGTTATTTTATTTTGCTAAAAAATGCAATGAGTTTGGATGGAAATGAAAATATCCAAACCAGCAAGGTTACTGCGGCTGAAAAAAGTGCGATAAATGGATAGGATAAGATGAAGAAAATTTCAAAAACTACATTTCCTACCGTGATCGGTCTTTTGCGTTTAGGCATTTTATTGAATTAAATAGCTGATTTCGGCTCTTATTCTTTTGTCGACTGCATTAAGTCGCTCAAATGCCTTAGGAGATAGTTTAATAATTAATTTTCCATCTGAGTTAGGCAATCTACCAATCACCTTAACCCATATACTTTGGTTATTTGCTAAATTTTTGACCAAAACTAGCGTACCTATTGGGGCTGATTTATGCAAGGCTAAATATTTGCCTGAATTGTCGGGCACCTCAATTAATTCCGCAATACCTGTTTCAATCGTCTTTTTTAAACCATCCGATTCCTTGCTATCTGATTTTAACTCTTCGACACCTTTATCGTTTTTGCTACCTAATAAAGTAGATTTGTCAATGACTAAATTTTTGGGTGCTTCGACTAATAACCGTTGGCCCTCTTTTAGAACATCGGAAGTCAAACTATTCCATTTCCGAATATCGGCCATGGTTACCTTATACAAATTAGCGATTGTTAATAGGCTTTGTTTGGCAGAAACAATATGAATGCCTGTTTCAGTGGGTTTGATTTCTTCTTGTTTTTTGACTACTACTTTCTCCAGAGGTTTAGCAGGGGCAATTAAAGTATTTGTGGCCTCATCCAAATAGTGAATGGGAATGAATATGATTTCCCCAGCATTGATTGGAATATTAACTTCAGGGTTAATTTGTTTGAATTCAGTTAATGAGAGATTAAAATGCTTTAAAATCGAGTAAAGTGGTTGCTTGTTTTCCACTTTGTACACGATGTAGGTTTTATTGTTGTCCTTTTTAAGTCCTAGGGAGTCCACAGGGCTTCCAAAAGCGCTCGTGATACCTAGACAGAATAAAATGAATAAAGTTAGATTTTTAGAATTCATAAAATATTAGTTGATGCTTGTCTTTTATATAAATCAACGTGCGATTAAATATTTGAAACGTATTAAAACCTATGGTTTCTCCCTCAGCAATTGTTTCGGTATGCTCCGTTTTAAATCCTTTATCGCACACTCTAAGGATGTTTTTCAAGCCATCTTCGTAAAGATAATAAGAAAATATTATCTTATCATTTCCGTCCCAACAATCCATGGCTTTGACTATATTTTCGTCAAAATTTTGTTTGAAAAATGATTTAAAATCTGAAAATCCTGGCTGATTTTCCTCGAAATGAGCAGGGTTTTCGAAAAGAAATTGATTGCTTACTTCCTCATTTGGGTTGGCAGGAACTTCAAATTTGCCAGTCTTTACATTGATCCAATACAGCGCTTTTTCTTGAACCACTTGAATATGCGAATCGGTCAATTTTACCCAATGCGTTATATTGACATCATAAATTAAATTTCCTGTTGCTAAATCATAGGCTTCTAATGCGTCAATGCCTGGATTTATGCCCGATTTTAAACGAAGAAATAAACCGATATTTCCCACACCTTTTAACCAAGTTTTAATTTGAGGGGAAGATTCAAAGGAACAAATATCTTTGGCGATTCGGCTGTAAATATCAAAACTGACCCATCCTGTTTTGTTAGGTGATCTAAGTTCAATCCATAGTTTCGGAAATTCTTTCGTCCCGAAATATCCGATACTCCAAATCGTTGATTCAAATAAATGTTTGGATATTTTTTCCAAAAGCGAGAGCGATTTTAATCTAAATTATGTGCAAATTTGTTAAATTTCATTGAATAAACTCAATTTATTATGATCCAAGGTAAAAAAGTTGTAGCCGTCATTCCAGCACGGTATGCGTCAACTCGCTACCCAGGTAAGCCACTAGTAGATCTAGGTGGAAAACCGATGATTCAACGAACTTACGAACAGGTGGCCACAGTGAAAGGTTGGGATCAAATAATTATTGCCACAGATGACGAACGCATTTATCAGGTGGCTCAGTCTTTTGGAGCTGCGGTCATGATGACTTCGGCATCTCATGTTTCTGGTACGGATCGATGTGCGGAGGTGTTAGCAAATTTAGGAGACGATATAGATTATATTGTTAACATTCAAGGGGATGAGCCGTATATTGAACCTCAGCAACTCATTGAAATTACCAATGCGATGGATTCAAATGCCCCCATAATTACTTTAGTTAAGCAAATTACAACCATTGATACCCTGTTTAATCCGAATTGCCCTAAAGTTGTCTTGGACAATAAAAATCAAGCTTTGTATTTTTCTAGGCATGCAATTCCTTACATGCGCGGTTTACCCCAGGAAGATTGGTTGGCTCATCATCGATACTTCAAGCATATCGGTTTATATGCTTATCGCTCAGATATTTTAAAGTCAATCAGCAAATTACCCACTTCAGATCTCGAAACTTCAGAAGCCTTAGAGCAGTTGAGATGGCTTCAAAATGGTTTCCCGATACAAGCGGTAGAAACGCAATATGAAACGATTGGCATTGATAGTCCTGAAGACCTCGAAAAAATTAAAAAATTAGGTTTCCTTTAAATCAAAATTTATGGGTGATCGGTTGAAATGATGTATCTTTGAAAGATTTTTAACCCTTATATTTACCTGCTTTGATTCGTTCAAAGATACATTAGTCTATGATTAGAAAAGATATACGAGAACTTTTATTAGATAGGATTTTAGTCCTAGATGGTGCAATGGGTTCTTTAATTCAACAATATAACCTGACCGATGCTGATTATCGTGGCGAACGGTTTAAGGATTTTCCTCACGAACTTAAAGGTAATAATGATTTGCTTTCGATCACGCGTCCTGATGTGATCAAAGAAATTCATGCAAAATATTTTGAGGCGGGTGCTGATATAGCGGAGACCAACACGTTTTCTGGAACATCGATTGCGATGGCAGATTATCACTTGGAGGATTTAGTTTATGAATTAAACTTTGAGTCTGCTAAAATTGCCAGAGAGGTAGCAGATGAATTTACTGAGAAAAATCCGGGTAAGCCTAGGTATGTCGCTGGTTCAATAGGACCTACAAATCGTACTTTATCTTTGTCGCCAGATGTTAATGATCCAGGATTTCGTGCAGTTACATTTGACGAATTAGTTATAGCTTATCAAGAGCAAGTTCGCGGGTTAGTTGACGGAGGCGCTGATTTGTTATTAGTTGAAACTGTTTTTGACACCTTAAATGCAAAAGCGGCTCTTTTTGCTATAGACCAATTTTTTACTCAGAATCCGAACATTACTTATTTGCCTGTTATGGTTTCTGGGACCATTACGGATGCTTCCGGAAGAACCCTTTCGGGTCAAACGACCGAAGCATTTTTGACGTCCATTTCCCACATGCCCTTGTTGTCGGTTGGATTAAATTGTGCTTTGGGTGCGGATTTAATGCGTCCTTACGTCAAAACATTGAGTGATAAGTCGCCATTTTTTGTATCCGCTCATCCGAATGCAGGCTTACCCAATGAAATGGGTGAATATGATGAATCTCCGGAGCAAATGGCACTGGTGATTGAAGATTTTCTTCAGCATGGTTTTGTGAATATTATTGGAGGTTGTTGTGGTACTACACCCGCTCATATTAAAGCAATTGCTACGATCGCTTCAAAATATAAACCGCATCAGATTCCTGTAGCCGGTCATAATCAAATGCTTTCTGGTTTAGAACCACTTGAAATCACACCATTGACTAATTTTGTTAATGTGGGCGAACGGTGTAATGTGACGGGTTCAAAGAAATTTGCCCGATTAATTCGCGAAGAAAAATTTGAAGAGGCTATCGCCGTGGCTCGTGAGCAGGTAGACAGTGGTGCGCAAATTCTGGATGTTAATTTAGATGAGGGGATGATTGATGGGGTAAAAATGATGCCTCAATTCTTGAATTTATTGATGTCTGAGCCCGATATAGCCCGATTGCCTATCATGATTGATTCGTCGAAATGGGAAGTGATTGAAGCCGGATTAAAATGTGTTCAAGGTAAATCGATTGTCAATTCGATTTCGTTAAAAGAAGGGGAGGAGAAGTTCATTGAATCTGCCAACAAGGTGAAAATGTATGGTGCATCAGTTGTCGTTATGGCATTTGATGAGTTGGGTCAAGCAGATTCGTATGAAAGACGGATTGAAATTTGTCAAAGAGCCTATGATATCTTAACGAAGGTGGTCGGATTTCCGGCTCAAGATATCATTTTTGACCCCAATATATTGACGGTTGCTACCGGAATGGATGAGCATAATAATTATGCGAACGATTTTATTAAAGCTACGCGTTGGATTAAGGAAAACTTGCCTTATGCTAAGGTCTCAGGTGGTGTTTCAAATATCTCATTTTCGTTTAGGGGAAATGAATTAGTTCGAGAGGCCATGCATACCGTTTTTCTATATCATGCCATTAAGGCGGGTATGGATATGGGAATTGTGAATGCGAGTCAATTAGGCGTTTATGATAACATTGACAAAACACTTAAAGATTTATGTGAGGATGTATTATTAAATCGTAATTCGGAGGCCACTGAAAAGTTGATCGCTTATGCCGAAACGGTTAAGTCAGCAGGAAAAGAGCAGGTGGTTGATGATGCATGGCGCCATCAGGATGTTAACAAAAGATTGGAACATGCCTTAATTAAAGGATTGACGGAATTTATTGATGAAGATGTTGAGGAAGCAAGAAAATTAGTTAATAAGCCTATTGAGGTGATTGAAGGTCCTTTAATGGATGGCATGAATGTGGTGGGTGATTTGTTTGGAGAAGGAAAAATGTTTTTACCTCAAGTGGTAAAATCCGCAAGGGTGATGAAAAAGGCTGTTGCGTATTTATTACCTTATATAGAGGCTGAAAAACAGGTTGGTGAAAGTTCATCGGCAGGTAAAATTCTGTTGGCCACAGTAAAAGGGGATGTTCATGATATTGGAAAAAATATTGTGGGTGTCGTTTTAGCTTGTAATAATTATGAGGTGATAGACTTGGGTGTGATGATTTCATGCGATAAAATTTTGGCTGCTGCAAAGGAACACCAAGTGGATATTATTGGGCTTTCTGGCTTAATAACTCCTTCTTTGGATGAAATGGTTTATGTAGCAAAAGAAATGGAGCGATTAGGATTTACGGTTCCTTTATTGATCGGTGGAGCCACTACTTCCAGAATTCATACAGCTGTGAAAATTGATCCTCATTACTCAGGACCCGTTATTCATGTGTTGGATGCATCTAGATCGGTACCTGTGGCCGGACGTTTATTGCAAAGTGAATTGACTCAAAATCAAATTTTTACCGAGATCAAACAAGAATATGAGGAGCTTAGGATTTCCCATGCGGCTCGTCAAAAAGATAAAAATTATTTAAGCATTTCACAGGCTCGTGAAAAATCTTCGGGTATTGATTGGACTGGTTTTAAATCATGCCAACCATCATTTCTTGGGGTTAAATATTTCCAAGATTATTCATTGGCGGAAATTGCGAAATACATTGATTGGACACCATTTTTCTCTACATGGCAATTGTCTGGAAAATATCCACGGATATTTGAAAATGAAACTGTGGGTGAAGAAGCACGTAAGTTGTTCAATGATGCTCAAGCCTTATTAGCTGAAATTATCGATCAAAAATTATTGACTGCAAAGGCAGCTTTAGGATTTTTTCCAGCTAATTCATTCGGAGATGACATTATTTTACATGATTTTACTGAGAAAATAAGCGAGGTTCCTTGTGAAAAACATGGCGTTCATCGTCAGGTCGATTATACGATTCAGCCCAAAGATACATCGTCTGATTCATCATCTTGGTTGCATAATTTACGCCAGCAGGGTCAAAAGGCAAGTAATTTGCCTAATCGTTGCCTAAGTGATTTTGTGGCACCTATTTCGGAAAAAACGACAGATTACGTAGGCGCATTTGCAGTAACCACCGGTATTGGCATAGAGGCTTTGTTGGAGAAGTACGAAAAACAACACGATGACTACAATTCGATTATGGTGAAGGCTTTGGCAGATCGCTTGGCTGAAGCATTTGCTGAGTTGATGCACGAGCGTGTTCGTAAAGAATATTGGGGATATGCCCATGATGAAATTTTAAGTAATGAAGATTTGATTTCGGAGAAATATCAAGGAATTAGGCCAGCACCGGGTTATCCCGCTTGTCCTGATCATACGGAGAAAAAACGGCTTTTTGAATTGCTTGACGCTGAAAATCAAATAGGAATAAAACTGACTGAAAGTTATGCCATGTATCCAGCTTCAGCGGTTTCTGGATTTTATTTTTCACATCCAGAAAGTACCTATTTTGCCTTAGGTAAAATCGCCAAAGATCAGGTGATTGATTATACTGAAAGGAAAAAAATGCCTTTGGAGGAAATTGAAAGATGGTTGAGTCCCGTTTTAAATTACGATTAGGAATATGACTAAAATCACACAATATTTAGAAGAAGCCAAAGGGAAAACCTTGTTTTCCATTGAGATAATTCCTCCTATGAAGGGGCAACATTTGGGTGAGTTGATGTCACACATTGAGCCATTAATGGAATTTAACCCTCCTTTTATAGAGGTTACTTATCACAGAGAGGAATATATACAGAAAATTATCAATGGTGTTTCTACTCGTATCCCTATTCGTAAACGACCTGGAACATTGGGTATTTGTGCGTCCATCATGCAAAAGTTTCAGGTGGATGCAGTTCCTCATGTTATTTGTGGGGGATTTACCAAAGAGGAAACGGAGGATTTTTTGATTGACTTGCATTATTTGGGCATTGAAAATGCTTTGATTTTACGTGGTGATCAGGAGAAGGGGGAAAAACATTTTATACCAAAACAAGGAGGACACGCGTATGCGAATGAGTTAGTAGGTCAAGTAAGAGCGATGAACCAAGGAATTTTATTGCATGAAGAAACGGAATCACTTCCTACTGATTTTTGTATCGGAGTTGCCGCTTATCCAGAAAAGCATTTTGAAGCCGTTTCATTAGAAGAAGATATGCGTTTTTTAAAACAAAAAGTGGATGCCGGTGCTGATTATATTGTGACTCAAATGTTTTTCAATAACGATAAGTATTTTGATTTTGTACGTAAATGTCGTGAAATAGGTATTTTGGTACCGATTATTCCAGGGATTAAGCCCTTGGCTACTTTAAAACAACTGGAAATATTACCTGAAATTTTTCATTTAGAAATCCCAGAGGTTTTGGCCGCAGAGGTTAGAAAATGCGATAATAATGCTGCCATAAAGCAAATAGGTATAGAATGGGCGATCCAACAAGGCAGGGAATTGATCCAAGCGAATGTCCCTGCTTTGCATTTTTATACGATGAGTAAGTCGGACAGCGTGCGCGCTATTGCTTCAGCATTATTTTAGACTTCATCGAGTAGTTTTACCTGCTTCCAATTTTCCCCAGAACGAATTCTGTTCAATTGTGTATGGGTGATTCCAAACTGCTTGGCGATCATTTTAAGTCTGCTTTTGTCTGACTTAAGCATTTGTTTGATTAACATGACTTTCCCTTCAGTTAATTTATAATTTTTTGTCCTAATTGGAATAAGTCGATTAATGACTGACGGGTTTTTTTTATTATGCTCGGTCACTTTATTTCGATCGGCCCATTGCAGATTATCTGCTCTATTATCCTGCTTATTAAAATTAAGATGTATTACAAAAGTATCTTTCGGGTTATTTTGTGGACAAAAATGCTTGGCCACTAACTTATGCAAATAGTGGTTGACCGATTTGTTTTGAAATCGCACATTGAGCGATTGATATCCCTGAATGAGTGAGCCTTGGATTAAAACTCCTTCTTGAGTATTTTGAAAGCTTTTAATTCGGCCATAGTTTGAAATCTCATAATGGATTTGATTGTCGAATTCAGGAAAGTCGATTCTTTCCCATTTTTCGTTCCAATAGTTAACTATTGGAACTTGTTCCGTTTTTTTCATTGTCTAGTTTGGCGAATTGTTTTTTTGAATGTGTTAATTTCTAACTCATTCATAATTAGGTAGACTAATAACGGAATTTAATTTTTAATATTGCCATTATTTAAGAATAATATGAGAGTACTGATCATTGGAGCGTCTAATAACCCAGACCGATATGCGTTTAAAGCATTGGAATTATTAGTAGAAAAAGGTCATGCGGTGTTTCTGAAGGGAAATAAAGCAGGCATTGCATGTGGTTTGACCATACAGGTGGGAACAAATGATTTTGATCATATACATACCGTTACGCTATATATAGGGCCGCAAAATCAACAGGAATTATTGGAAGATTTATCTATAATAAAACCAAAACGCATTATTTTTAATCCAGGTACAGAGCACCCGATATTATATGCAGGAATAGAAAAATTGGGTATTCAAGTAGAAGAAGCTTGTACGCTGGTGCTTTTACACACAAACCAATTTTAGTTACAAGGCTTGAAGGGTAAATTCGAATTCCTCCATAATTAAGTTGGCCAATAATTTATTGCAAGCATTGGTCACAATTTCATTCGCTTCTGATTCATTATTAGCCTCTAAAGTTAATGTGATGTGCTTTCCAATACGGACATCAGCTACTTGATCAATGCCTAGATTTTGCAAACCGATACGAACGGCTTTTCCTTGGGGATCTAGAATTTCTTTTTGAGGCATTACATTAATTTCAGCTAAAAATTTCATTTTTTGGAGGGATTGAGGATAAAAATTATTCCAGATAAAAGGATATAGCTAATCACAATGACTGGGAATGCTACAAATTTAAGCATAACTAGGGCAGCAATACAATAGAAAAGGAAAATGAATTTTATCTGATTGCTTTTCCAATCCCAAGTTTTAAACTTGAAAGCCATTAATGGTAGTTCTGAGACTAATAAATAGCTCATTATGACGCTATAAATAAGGATTCCCTTGAAATTCAAAATGTAATTTGTGTACTCGGGTTGGAAATGTATGATCAAAGGTAATGAGGCGACTAATAGCCCGTTTGCCGGAGTTGGGACGCCTATAAACTGTTCAGTTTGTCGGGTATCTACATTGAATTTTGCGAGTCGATAGGCCGACATTAACGCTAAAGAGAAGACCAAGAACGGTTTATAAAATCCAAATAAGCCAATTGTACATTGATTACCGCAACTTTGCTCAACTAAATTAAGTAGCATAAAACTGGGTAAAATTCCAAACGAAACTACGTCGGCCAATGAATCTAATTCTTTGCCGATATCTGAGTAGGCATGCAATAACCTGGCCAAGAAACCATCCAGGAAATCGCAAATCAACGAAATGAATATCATGTATGCCGCATATTCCAATTTGGACTGCATGACAAAATATAATCCCAAGCAACCGGCCAATAAATTACCTAGCGTTAATATATTGGGTATTTCTTTCTTGATGCTCATATTCCTTTAATATAGGGATTACTTACTTTTTCTTCCCCGATTGTGGTGGGGCCTCCATGTCCTGGATACACTTTTACTGAATCAGGGAGCGTGTATAATTCGGTTCGAATGCTGTGCATGAGATCAGCGTGATTACAGAGTGGAAAATCAGTTCTACCCACACTTCTTCTAAATAAAACATCACCGTCAATGAGTATGCCGTTGCTTTCCTCATAAAATGCCACATGCCCTGGTGCATGTCCTGGGACAAACAATACCTTTAATTGGATTTTCCCTATTGTGATTATTTCATTATCTGAATACCAATGATCCACAGAGGCAGCTTGGTAATGTGGGAATCCGTATACAGCAGCTCTGTTTTCTGAATCACTTAAAATCGGAATTTCTTTGGGATGTAAGCAAAATGGAATTTTATATTCATTTTTTACAAAATCAACACCCAATACATGGTCAATATGTGCATGCGTATTTAAAATGAATTTTAGTTGGATCTTGTTTTCGTCAACAAAAGCTTTTAATTCTTGTCTTTCTTCAAATGTATAACAGCCTGGATCTATAATGGCTCCATTCCCATCTTGATCCCAAATAATATAGGTGTTCTCTTGAAATGGATTGAATGAAAAAGATTTTAACTGCATGGGTATATGAAATTTCTGCAAATTACTACTTTAATTCAATTTTATTGACCTAGTAGGAAGATGCAAGGTCTTTTATGTAAATCGGGTATTTCGCTTTTCCAGGTATGGGCCGACTTAGTTTTGATAAACCCTGAGGGGCTTGTCACATCGCAGGCAATGCAGATTAATACATTCGCGGGAGAATTATTAATGAGATCTTCTAGCATAGCATTGTTTCTAAAAGGTGTTTCAATAAATAAGTGAGTAAACCCAGTTTTTTCTACTTCTTTTGCTAAAAGATTTATTTTTTTAGCTTTCAAATCTTTATCTATGGGTAAATAACCATGAAATGTAAAGTTTTGACCTGAAAAACCAGAGCCCATTAGCGCTAATAAAATAGAGGAGGGCCCTACCAAAGGAACTACTTCAATATTCATTTCTTGCGCAATAGATACAGCTAAAGCTCCCGGATCTGCAATTCCGGGGCAACCCGCCTCTGATAATATTCCTATATAATCTTCTTGTTTGTGCTTAGAAATAAAAGATAAAATCATGGATCGGGTACTGTCTTTATCTAAAATTTCAAAAGTTAGTTCATCGATATTAATCCCTAATTTCAGTTCGCTGATAAACCTTCTGGCAGTTCGTATATTTTCAACTAAATAATGCTTGCATAAAAGGACATATTTCGAGACGTCTGCGGGCAACACATCCGATGCGGTATTTTCTGAGATAGGGCAGGGGATGAGGACGAGTTTCATAGTATGCTGTTTATTACTTCCAAAAATGCCACGGGTTGATCTGCTTGAACCCAATGACTTGCATGGGGAATTTCGAACAACTCAAAATTGGGAAATATTTCCGAGATTAACCGTTGGTCTTCCGGTTGAATGTAATGTGATTCAGCACCTTTAATAAAAATGGCAATGGTTTCCGAAGGTTGATTGACCCATAATTCCAAACCCACCACATCAATATTTTTCGTAATAACTTTTAAATTTATTTTCCATTCAAAACCATTTTCTCCAGTTCTATGAAGGTTTTTTAATAGAAATTGGCGTACCCCCTCATTTTCCTCAAATCGCTTCATGTGCTCATTGGCCACCTGTCTATTCTCCAAATGTGCTACGTCTAAACTATTTAAACCTTCTAAGATTAAACTATGATGGACAGGATAAAATTTTGGAGCTATGTCGACAACTACTATTTTATGGGCTATGTTAGGGTGATTTAGGTCAAATTGCATCACGACTTTACCCCCCATGGAATGACCGATTAATAATGGTTTCTCGAGTGAATGGTCCTGAATGAATTCCAGTAAATCTTCTGACATGACTTGATAGTCAAACGCGTCAGACCAAGGAGAATGCCCATGATTACGTAAATCTAAAAGAAAGACTTGGTGGTTTTCGCTTAAGACTTTTGCGATGCCAACCCAGTTGTCCGACGTGCCGAAAATCCCATGTAAAATAACAATGGGACTTCCTTTCTCACCTAGTTTTCTGAAAAATAATTTCATTGAATGTAGATTGCTTTTTCTCTTTTTTCAATGGTTCTTCCAATGGGCTTTAGGTTGAATCCTTCAGCCTTTAGAAAATTCTCAAAAACGTCTTGCGATTTTTCTGCTATGGCAATTAATAAACCACCTGAAGTTTGTGGGTCTGCGCCAATGAGCCTTTGGGTTTCTGTAATCCCTTCTTGGATTCTGTGTCC
The DNA here is from genome assembly GCA_903933935.1 of uncultured Cytophagaceae bacterium. Taxonomy (GTDB): domain Bacteria; phylum Bacteroidota; class Bacteroidia; order Cytophagales; family Spirosomataceae; genus Aquirufa. The sequence continues at coordinate 5,829 of CAIZMB010000196.1, read as the reverse complement.
ATAGCTAGCCCAATTACGCTCTGTACCTCCAGGGAAACATTTTTGATCTAAGTAGCTGTCTAAATTATCTAGTGTCGGTATTTCGTTGAAAAATAACTCTGAACTTAGCTCTGATCCATCTGACATCTCGACTAAATGTCCAAATAAACCAAATCCCGTCACATCTGTAAGCGACTTTACATAGGGGAGAGGGCCCAATTTTTGACCTAATAAATTTAGTGTACTCATTTGTTTGACTGCCGTGGCTAGATCAGTTGGGCTGACGATGCCTCTTTTTTGACCTGTTGATAAAATCCCAACACCTAAAGGCTTAGTTAAATAAAGTAGGCAATTTTGGGTAGCTTGATCATTCTGTTTTAAATGTTCTTTTTTAACCTTACCGGTTACAGCTAAACCAAAAATGGGCTCAGGAGAATCGATGGAATGTCCGCCAGCCAAAGGAATTCCAGCTTCAGCGCATGCAGCTCTCCCGCCTTCTAGCACTTGGGCTGCAATTTCAGGAGCAAGCTTGTCGATAGGCCAGCCCAGTATTGCAATGGCCATGAGTGGAGTTCCTCCCATGGCATAAATATCAGAAATGGCATTTGTAGCTGCTATTTTACCAAAATCAAAGGGATCATCCACGATGGGCATGAAAAAATCAGTTGTCGAGATGACCGCCTCCCCGTTTTGCCAATCAAATACAGCGGCATCGTCTCTGCTTTCATTGCCAACTAATAATAGAGGATGATTCTTTTTAGGGGTATCCGATTTCAGGATTTTGTCTAAAATTTGTGGGGATATTTTACAACCACAGCCTGCACCATGTGAAAATGAAGTTAATTTGATGGGTTCTTTGTTCGTTTGCATATGTAAATTTCTATCGCAAAAATATTCTTTAAATAATTAAAAATTAAGATTTTGTTAAATTTTCAAAGAAACTTGCATTATTAGATGGCTAATCGATTTTAAAAATGTTATTTTTTACTGCTTTTGTCCTATAAGTCAGCAATTTAGATTGAAATTCCTAAAAAGTCTTTTGCTAAACAATTGGAGTATTTGATTTTTTAGGTTTATTTTGTGTAAAGTTTCTTTCAACTAACTTATATCTAAATTTCAATTTTATGCAGAAAAGATTTATGACTAATTCTGTGTTGTTGGGAGCGTTTTTTGCGCTTTTAATGATGCTACCTGTGAGTGGTTTATTTGCTCAAGGTTCTACAACTGCTGCTCTAGCAGGTACTGTAGTGGATGAAAAAGGGCAAGGTTTACCTGGTGCATCGGTAATTGCCGTTCATGAGCCTACGGGTTCTCGTTATGGTGCTTCCACAAGAGCGGATGGTCGCTACAACATTGTTAACATGCGTGTGGGTGGTCCTTACAAAGTTACTGTTTCTTTTGTGGGTTATAAGAATGCAGTTCAATCAGGAATTGTTTTGACTTTAGCTCAAGAATTACGCCAAAACTTTAAATTGGAAGTAAATCAATCACAATTAGATGAAGTTAAAGTGGTTGCATCTCGTAGTTCGATCATCAATTCAGGTCGTACGGGTGCGGCAACAACTGTAGGTAACAATCAAATTACAACTTTACCTACTTTGAATCGTTCATTAGGTGATTTTGCTCGTTTAGATCCACGTGCAAATGGTTTGAACTTTGCAGGTCGTAATTCATTGTATAATAATATTACCGTTGATGGTGCATTTTTTAATAATGCTTTTGCGTTGTCTAGTACGATTGGTGGTCAGGCTGGTGCATCTCCTATTTCAGTGGATGCGATTGATCAGTTCCAAGTTTTGATCGCACCTTATGACGTTCGTCAAGGAATGGCGACTGGTGCTAACATCAACGTTGTGACTAAATCAGGTACGAATAATTGGTCAGGTTCAGGATATTATTTTGGAACAGACCAAGGTTTGGTGGGTAATAAAATTGGTGATGTGGTGAATCAATATGGTACTTTTGCTCGTGGGCAAATCGGTGCTCGTATCGGTGGTGCTTTAATTAAAGATAAATTATTTGTTTTTGGTTCATTTGAGCAAGAGACACAAACGGATCCAGGTTCAAACTTTGTAGCTACTAGAACCGGTTCAGAACCAAATAAATCGATTGCGAAAGCAGCTGATTTGGATCGCTTGAAAGATTTTTTAATGTCTAAATTCAAGTATAACCCAGGGGCTTATGAGAACTGGAATAAAGAGAAATATTCTCAAAAAGTGAATTTGCGATTAGATTGGAATATCTCTGACAAGCATAAATTCAATGTAAAATATAACTACTTACGTTCATACGCAGATATTAATCCATCCAACTCTGGTTCATTATCAGGTGGTCGTTCTGCTTCAGCTACTGTTTTGCCTTTCCAAGGTTCATTATATCGAATCAACAATAATTTAGATTCTTATATTGCGGAATTAAACTCAACTTTTTCTAGCTCTATCGCGAATAACTTGACGGTAGGTTATACTCAAATGCGTGACTTCCGTCAATCTCCGGTAAATGATAATCCATTCCCAACCGTAGATATAGGAAATAATGATTTAAATGAGTTGACTACTTTTGGATATGAGCCATTTTCAGCGAATAATATTTTGAATTCTGATATTTTTCAAATCGCTGACAACTTAACTATTTACAAAGGAAAGCATGTGTATACGCTAGGTTTAGCTTATGAGACAAATTCATTCATGAATGGTTTTGCTCCTAACTATTATGGAGGATACCAATTCAAATCGATTGATGATTTCATTAATTCGGCCAATGGAGATACGAAAGTAATTCCTGCGCGTTACCAACAACAATGGTCAAACTACAGCACTTTCCCTTTTGCTGAAATGAAAGGCAGTACATTAAGTTTTTATGGACAAGATGAGATTACAGCTGCTAAAGGACTTAAATTAACTTTTGGATTACGTGCGGATGCTACTTCATTCCCGTCTTTTGATGAGCCAAAGTATACGAATACGTATGTTCCAAGTTTAACATTCCGCGATGGGGTTAAATTGACGACAAATAAATTCCCTGAAACAACTGTTTTATGGTCACCACGTTTTGGTTTCAACTGGGATGTGAAGGATGATAAGCAAACTCAAATTCGTGGAGGTTTAGGTATTTTCTCTGGTCGTGTTCCTTACGTTTGGTTATCGAATCAATTGTCTAACAATGGTGTATTGTTTGGTTCAGAAAATATTCAAAATCCTACAAACCGTCCATTCAATCCAGACGTGAATGCATACCGTCCGGCCATTACTTTGCCTTTGACGCCTACTGCTTATAACTTGGCCGTTACAGATCCTAACTTTAAATTTTCTCAAGTATTTAGAACTAATTTAGCCTTAGACAAAAACTTAGGTGACGGTTGGATTTTAGGTTTAGAAGGTATTTATACTAAGGATATCAATGCGGTATATTTAGAGAACGTGAATTTACCTAAATCGACTGTGAAGGCTGTTGGCGCAGATAATCGCGTAATTTTCTACACTTTAGGTGCTAATGGACTTCCAAGTTCGGTAAGGAATTTCGCTATTTATGGTAATGTGAGAGGGGTTAATGCTCCTGCTGTTGGCCCTAATACGGTATCAAGCCCTAATATTTCTGATGCGATTGTAATTAAGAATACAGACTTAGGTTACTCATATGCTTTTACAGCTACTATTTCAAAATCTTTTGAAAATGGACTTTTTGCCTCTTTAGCTTACACGAACTCTGATTCTCGTTCAGTGAATGATGGAGGTTCGATTGCTCAATCTCAATGGAGAGATCGTGTGGTTTCTGGTGATCCAAATGAGAATGTGGCTTCATATTCTTCTTATATTCAAAGACATCGCTTTAACGCCTATGGATCATATCGTTTAAACTATTTGAATGAGAATGCAAGTACTACTTTTGGATTTACGTATTCTGCTGCTCCAGCTGGTCGTTTCTCTTATACATATTCAGGTGACATGAATGGAGATAATCAAACATCTAATGATTTGATTTTCATTCCTCGTACTCAATCGGATATTTTGCTAAGAGATTTAGGTACCTATACGGCAGCTCAACAATGGGCTGATTTAGATAAGTATATCACACAAGATTCTTATTTGAATTCACACCGTGGTCACTATGCTGAGCGTAATGGTGCTGAGTTACCTTGGTCGGCGAATTTCGACTTTAAAATTATTCAGGATTTCTACATCAAAGTGGGTGGTCATAAAAACACCTTACAGTTTACTTTAGATGTATTTAACTTCGGTAACTATGTAACTCCACAGTGGGGATTAAATCAATCTACGCTTCGTGCGGGTTTAATTAATTATGTAGCTAATGATGCTGCAACTGGAAGACCAGTTTTCACTTTCCCTTATCGTTCTGGTACAACGCCTTTGAACGAGACATTCCAAAGATCATTTGGTCTAGGATCTCGTTGGCAAGCACAATTTGGAGTGCGTTATATCTTCAATTAAGATATTCCAAATCCGAAATTTAAAAGGCTGCTCGTGAGAGTAGCCTTTTTTGTTTGTGGTTTTAAGGATCTTATGGCAAACTGTTTTTCGATTACAAATTCCGTAGAGACACGATACTTCTATTCCCTAATTCTTTTCGTAGACACATGCGATACTTCGCGTCTAAATATATCTAGATAATTCTTTTCGTAGACACATGCGATACTTCGCGTCTAAATATATCCAGTTAATTAATATTGCATAGACGCGATACCTCGCGTCTATTTCCCGCAAAATAAAACAAAAAAAGACGCGATTATCGCGCCTCTACAAGGAATAAAAAAACCGGGTTTCCCCGGTTTTACCTAAAACTCTTTATGGTGTGCCATTCGATGTAAATCTTCCGGGCTTAATGATTTGAAATACTCATAAGTGATTTTTAAGCCTTCTGCACGGGATACTTTGGGCTCCCAACCCAAAATAGCTTTAGCCTTTGTAATATCGGGTTTACGCTGCTTAGGATCGTCTGTTGGCAATGGTAATGAAATAAGCTTTTGAGTAGTCCCGGTTAATTTGATGATTTCTTCACCAAATTCCTTAATGGTAATTTCATCTGGATTACCTATGTTCATAGGTTGTGTATAATCACTTAATAAAAGTCGATAAATACCCTCCACCAAATCGTTTACAAAACAAAAGGCTCTTGTTTGTGATCCATCACCAAACATGGTTAAATCTTCACCACGTAATGCTTGACCAATAAATGCAGGCAACACTCTGCCATCATTTAATCGCATTCTTGGACCGTAGGTATTAAAGATTCGAACGATTCTTGTTTCTAATCCATGATACGTATGATAGGCCATGGTCATAGCCTCTTGGAAACGCTTTGCTTCGTCATACACACCACGTGGGCCTACGGGATTAACATTTCCCCAATATTCTTCTGGTTGAGGATGAACGGTTGGATCTCCGTAAACCTCTGAAGTAGAAGCGATTAATACGCGTGCTCCTTTTACTCTAGCTAAGCCTAAGCAATTGTGAATGCCCAAAGAACCCACCTTTAAGGTTTGAATAGGTATTTTTAAATAATCAATGGGTGAAGCGGGAGACGCAAAATGCAAGATATAATCTAAGTTACCAGGAACGTGAATGAATTTAGAGACATCATGGTGGTAAAATTCAAAATTAGGGAGCTTAAATAAGTGCTCAATATTTTTCAAATCCCCAGTAATCAAGTTATCCATGGCAATCACATGATAGCCTTCTTTGATAAAACGATCACATAAATGCGAACCTAAAAACCCTGCACCACCTGTAATTAATATTCTCTTCATATTGCTTTTAAGACTAATTACTTTTTTGGGCCGGGGTATACCGGTACCCAACTAATACCTATTACTTATTACCTATTACCTCTTAC
>CAIZMB010000195.1 GCA_903933935.1 uncultured Cytophagaceae bacterium | reverse complement strand
GTTAATCGATTTAATAAAATCGATCGGTTGGTCCTAAATTTCTCAAAAATTAATGTGGGATCGTCAAATGCAGTTAAAAACGACAAAAATGACATAGAATAATTACCTGAACGTATAGGGCTTTCAGATACAAATGCTCCATTAACCGTTTTAGGCCTAAAAAATTCTTGGTAATTATCTCCTTTATTATAATTCCCTTCGACTTGAATTCTTAAATCTTTATTGGGTTCCAATTGAGTTACATAAGAGAATTTCTCTTGTTTAGTCTGTGTAAAAGGAATATTTTGAACGATACTTTTGGATAGCCAACCATTTTGACCTGCTGTAAATCTAATTTGATCGTTTTGGCTACCCGAAATAAAATCAAAACCTGGAGCTGTTGATTGGCTATTCATACCCAGTAAACCAGGATTAGGTAAAAATCCTGGCAAAGTCGTGGACTCATTAATCGAATAATTAACCTGAATTCCTCTTAAAGTCAATAATAAGCGAGTCAAAGAACGCAATGCATTTTTAGGGGAAATTAAAATATCATCATCATCTCCAGGATTTCTAGCTACATTTTTACCAATAGGATTGCCATTATTTGCCCACCTAAGCGCTTTAATTCGATTATACAAGGCGACAAAATCCACTTTTCCATTTATCGAGCGCTCTCGGGTATTTTTGATAATATTACCAAATGGTAAGTCTAAGGAATCTCGAATATCAAATGAATTAGCAAAATAATTATATCCAATACGATGAGAATAATCGGCATTCATCCAATCTGTCAAAGGCAATTTTTGCAGCGGCAATCGCCAAATCAAGCCAGCTTGTTGATCAAAATTTTTAGCTCTGCCCAGACTTTTAATATTAAACATGACGGAATCACGTTTAGCTTGAGTATCTAAATCACCAAAAGGTTCATCAATGATTGAATTAACTAATGTGTTATAATTCAGAATAACACTTTTAGTTAAATTCCAATTCAACGCATACTGCCGATTAAAATACCAATACTTTTCAAACTGAGGAGCTACACCAAGCGTTGATAATTCACCATTTCTTAATTGAGTCCTAATAAAGCTACGGTCCATTTCAGCTCTTACCGTTAAAGAGCTAGGAACCAAATTGATATTCATATCCTTAACTAGCAAAAGCCATGGCGAATCAGAATTCATTTTTCCAAAAGGCTCCCAAAAATTGCTATTAGAGGTATATGCGTACAAAACACTTCCACGCTGACTTAATTGAGTATACGAGTCAATTAAAGTACTCGATCGAATCATTTCAGAATACGCATAAGAGAATGAAAAATTTGAAAAATCCCATAAGTACGCATGTTTCGCTAAAGCACTTCTTAATTTTCTAACGTTAGAAAAATTAAAACCATGTCTTTCTGTGTTATCCTGAACAAGCTTTAAATATTCTTGTTTTTTGGATTCTGAGCCAAATTTTCCTAATGAATTGGTCAAGAAAATATCGGGATCTAATGGGTCAAATTGCGGTGCGATATTTCGTTTGTCATAAGAAATATAAAAGGGAATTTGAAATCCCCATTGCAGAGGTAAGAATTTATCTAAATTCAAATTAGCTGTTATTCCTATTTCATATAAGTTATCCCTTGATCTTTCTGATATTTTTGACTGAACTCCTCCAAAGCCATAATTTTTAAAACTACCATTGAATACCACTTGGCCTATATCGGCCAGTTTAACACCCAATTTCCCTATGGCTGCTTCGCCCGAGGTCTGGTCAAAACCATAACCTCTTAATTCATTTACCCAGATACAAAATGACTTATTCTGTCCATCTTTTGTTGTATTTCGAACTCCGATCATCGTGGTCATCGTTGCACTTTGATCGGGTCTCCCCATGACTGTAATCCGGTAAACCTTTCCGGTTGAACTTGTCATCAACATAAAAAATCTTTCATTCAAGCTTTTATTTTGTCGGTCTCGTTCTATTTTTACCTGCTTTAATAATTCAAATTCGATGTCAAATTCATTCTCCATAGGCCAAATTTCTGTATCTAAACTTTGTCCTTTCTGTGTTTGAATTAATCCTGTATTCTCTACTTCATAATAATTATCCGTTAAATCTGTCCCAATGCGTAAAAAAGCAGAAACATGGCCTGAAATCTGATCCGCACTTTGCATAGAAACAAACATCCTAAGCCGTTTATAATTAATGAAATCAAACATCGTGTTTTTAAAAACTGCCCTAGCATCACCAGGCCTTAAGTTGTCAACACATAAACTCATTGATTGCTCATTTAATCGAGCATTATTAATGGTGGTAATATCTTGATCTCTTACAAAACCTGGTGGTACCACATATGGGATGGAATTTGCACCCTTAGTAGCTGGGCCATTCTCTTCCACATTGACACTTGATACTCTAAATTTTGCATCATAGGGTTCGGGTAAATCCTGGCCATTTTTAACATCTAAATTTCCAATAAACTTCCTGTAAGAATACCCAGAAAGCTGTAATTGAGCAAACCTCAGTACGACAGGATCTTGAAAATCACTTAATAACATTCTGAAAAAACGAATGGATTTGAAACTCGACATCTCTCCTGCAGGTGTAGTATAATTACGCTTATCTTTTATCGGAACTCTAAATAAATACCAATCCACACCCCCTTCGTTTACTTTATCAACCACAAAACCTTGACCCACTTGCAATTGTCCTGGCTTAAGATCAATTTGATACTGAAAGTAAGACTCGACTTCATTGACCGTATTATCATTGTTTAAATCTTCCCGGTCAGGCATCATACTGCTTGCTTCGGTAATTGTTGAGTTAGTAGGATTATCGGTCGTTGGCGAGTTATTCTCCAAACCCATAAAGTTTTTATACCGCTCAATGATACTACCCGTTTTACTAAATTTATCACTTAAATAATGAACAAAGTCATCTCCAGCTGGATCACTTTTAATGGCAGAAATCGCATTTTGATCATTTACTTTGGTAGATATCTGAGTCAAATATTCTTTAAAATAAGTTTCCTCTGATACAGCGGTAGATTCAGTTGACCTATTCGCCATTCCATCTAAACCTATATCTTGTTGGGCCCTACCCCCTTGATTATCAAATGCATTAATGACAAATTGACGTTTAGGAGCTAATCCCCACAAGGTCTTTTCAACATTCTGAGTATTCCCAGAGGTGATTTTTTCCCCTGCAGGAATTCCATTTTCAAAATTGGAAAAACCATCTGGAATAAAATCCTCAGAGACATCACCTAAATGAAATATTAGCTTGCCTCCTGTTTGATTATTTTTATTAAAAATACCATCACGTACTTTACCTTGATCCCCTGTGACAAAAGGATCCATCAACCAAAATTCAATTTGTTCTACGTTTGCATTATCAAAATCTGTGTCTGAGGAAATAGCACGGGTAATTGCACCAAAATTAGACTTAGGATTAGGCAATAAACCTTGCGCATTTAAACTTGGGTTAAAATTATAAATACCTCGCTCAGATGGAAAATAAGCCACATCTAAAACACCTAAAGGCAAATTTGTGATGTTATTCGCAAAATCTTTATTCGGAAATAAACCTTTGGGTGTCACTACGCGCTCGTAAGCAAATAAGTTCACCTGAGCTGGATCTAAACCTGGAACCTCTAAAGCAAAACCACCTTGTCCATAAATACTTGCGTCAACATTATAGGCAGAAATTTTCGCACGCCTAAAATTTGAACTAAGATCTCTTGGATTTCCTGAAATAAAATCTTTGGGAGTCGCACCCGGTCGCCAATAAATAGGCTGAGAACTTAAATTATAAACTACTCTCGCTGATTCAAAATCATCAATAAATGCATTCCCTTGAACTCGGTCATTCACATTAGGAATTAACTTAGCAATTTCTCCTTGAAAGTCGATCACAGACGTTTCTTTTGTAGACACTATCGGCAAAGCGTCGATCATGCGGGTTAAGGCATTCGATTTTTTCAAGATGCTTGCATCAAAACCTAATAAAGTATTATTAACAGGTTCATTCCCGATAGCCACTCGCCTAAAAAAGGCAGGGGGCGTTTCACTCATATTCTGGAAGGTGGCACCCAAATGAACATCTTGACCTAAATTATAGTCTAATCTTGTACCCAACATCGTTCTAATTTGATTCGAGAACAGATCTGGCTTTTCGTAACAAATTTTAATTTCTCGGCCTGAATTAAATACCCCCTCATTGATAATTTTAACACGACCGGATTGACCATCTACGATAAAATCAGTCCCTTGACTTAAAGATTGACCTCCAGCGGTAACCGTAACTGATTTTGCTTCTACCCCAAATGGCAAAGAAATATCACCCCCCCCTACTCCAGCTTGGAAAGAACCTTTTAAAAAGAATTTATTTTTGCTTGCAATCTGAGCAGCATCTGTCTGTGTATTCGTGTATAATTTTTGAAAAACATACTTGTCTACTAGATTAGATTCAGAGGAAGTAAACTTTGATTTTAAGTTCTTACCAAATGGTTCTAAAATAGGGAATATAATTTTACCATTTTTGGAATCAACCGTTATGTCTTCGATAAAATCAAAATTACCATCAGGTTGGGCATCTCCAGAAAAATTGAGTTTATCTAATCCTAAAACTTTGACTAATGGAATATCTTTTAATTTCTCCCCTTCAATTAAGTTTGAATTATCAATCCCCGTAGCATCATCCTTGTAGACAATTCGCAATTGAAAATTTTGTTTAGATAAGGAATTGGTATTTAGTGAATATATATTTTTCATCATTAAATCCCACATTGGATGATCCAAATGATTACGTAACGTAGATGATTTTAGCATTTTCAAGATCAAAACCTCATTGTCTTGTCGGGCTTGATAATCCTCAGTTAATTCTCCAACCTTATATTTACGGCCATTAAATGTGTATTCATAGGAAACAGCCAATACTTCGTCATTACGTAATGGTGAAATCAGTGAGATATAACCAAGAGAAGGGTTGAATTTGAATTCTCGTTCATTCAGTCTTTTTGCTCCCTTGAGCACGTCAAAATCCGTACCTCTTTGTAGGTTATAAACAGATTCTAACTGATAAGAAGATTGATCAGAACGGCGTATTTGTGGATCGTTTACCAACTTCTCATAGAGACCATTATTTTTATTGTCGGAAGATTGATTCGGAATTATGGGTTGGAGTGCAGATTTAGATTTACTGTATGGATTTGATTCGCCTAAATCAGCTAGGCCAACTAAATTCCTTAATGTTTCTGTGCTTTGAGTTCTATTCGTTACATACACCTCTATCCTAGTGATTGTAATTCCGCTAGTAATGACAGGCAAATTTTTCAATGACCTTTCGTAATTATCCTTAAAATAAGTAGACAAAAAGAAATGCCTATTTTCGTCGTATTGATCCGCCCTTATTTCAAAAGAACGACCCTGTGAACCTCCTTTCATTGTGATACAATCTTGCTTGGATCGCTGTTGGGCTGCTACTACAGTAACATCCAAGTTACCAAAGCGCAATAATGTTTTCAGGCCAAATAAATTTTGAACACCTGGAATTAATTGAGAATTAAGGGTCCAAGAAGTATTTCCAACTTCAATATTTTGAAGAATATCTTCTTCTTGAGTTTTCCAATTTAACTTAAGTTGGTTTTGAAAATTAAAGCTAGCCTTCGTATCAAAATTGGCATTAAGGTTAAGTTTATCACCTATTTTACCTTGGAAATTAATTTGAGCTTGTTCATTAAAAAATAAGTTTCCTATATAACGAAGTTGGACAGGAACCGCAGGATTATCAACGAATTGACCCATATAGCCTATATCTAACAATAAACTACCATTCGGTTTAAATGAAATTTCTGTCCCACCAAAGATGCGATCAATCGCCGGCGGTAATTCTATTTTTGGAAACAGACCTCTAGATTGAACAGAATTATTTCCATCAAGGCTCTTTGAATAATCATTCCAATAGGAATTATTCAAAGCTTTATTTTGCAGATTACTAAACTCGTTCAATGAATAAGCTTGCGATGGGGATATCGAAATATCTCCTAATTGTCTTGACGAGATTAATTGATAAGGGCTAAAATCAATAAAATTCCGACTTCCCTTTACTGAATATATAGAAAAAGGTGATTTTGAAATCCCTTTATTTGATTGATAAAAATCAAAGGGTTTTAGTTGGAATCGAGGCCTACGACCACTCTTTAGAACGGCTGAAGTTGAGTCTGTATTTTGAGCAAAAGAAATGGAAGGTAACACCGCAAAGGCCAAGAAAAAAAGGCCTTTAAAAATGATTTTTATAGCGATATTACAGTCTTTTTGCACAAATGATAAATAATAAGTTAACGAAGGGCCAGTTTAATAAGTTGCTCAATCGTAGCATCTGGATTAGATTTTATTAGTTGGTCTAAATTTTTCTCAGCAGCTACTCGAGGAATTCCTAGTGTTACCAATGCCCCTAAAGCCTCTTGTTTTACACCATAGGATTTATCTGGAGAAGATTTACCAGCTTCTACGAATAATGTATCCTTTTTACACTTATCTTTTAATTCTAAAATTACGCGTTGCGCCGTTTTTGACCCAATACCCTTGATCGATTGAATCAAAGCGATATTTTCATTCATAATGGCCCCTCTTATTTCCCCGCTTGAAAAGGAAGATAACATAACCAAGGCTGTTGTAGCACCTATGCCAGAAACACTAATCAAATCAAGGAATAATAGCTTTTCGTCCATTTCATAAAAACCAACGAGCGTGTGCGAGTCTTCCTTAATTTGTAAATGGGTAAAAAGCTTGCAATTTTCATCACCTTCAGAAAGTGAATCGTAGGTTTGCAATGAAATTTTAACGTCATAGCCTACCCCTTGAACGTCAATAATGACATGCGCTCTGTCTTTATAAGCCAATTTTCCTTTTAAGTATGCGATCATTTTATGAAATTCGTAATCTCATTCCAGGCTTTAAAACCGAAGAACGAAGTCTATTTAATTTTTTTATTTTTGCTATTGTGCTAACATTATATCGGTCAGCAATTTGAGATAATGTATCTCCAGGACGTACTCGGTGATATATGGTTCTCTTTTTTGATTTTGTTTTCAAAACAACTGATTCACTATTGCCAGTTTCAATCTTTGTGGAACCTATGGACTCTTCGATATCAACCCATTCCTTAACAAAATAATAAATCACTTTCCCTCTTTTTAGTCGGTTAGACCGCAATCGGTTAATCCGTTTTAATTCAAGCACCGAAACATCTAAATTTCGTGCAATTGTATAAATAGTCTCCCCTCTCCTGACCACATACTTCTTCTTTAAATTTTTCAACATCCGAAGCCCAGCAGTCGAGTCGATTGAACCTACAGAAATCCCTAAAACTTTACGTGTCCCAAAATAACTAGCAGAATCAAGAATTTTTGACCGATTTTCCTTAAAAAAAGCAAATTTATTTTTAGGGATTCTAACGATTATTTTGTCTACATCTGATGGAATAGAATTCCCTAAAATATGAGGATTTAAAACCCTGAAGGTATCTAAAGAAAATCCCGCTAGGGTCGACAATACTTTTAAATTAACAAAACCTTTCAAATGCAAAGTGTCTGAAGGCATATGAAATGCCCATTCTTGAGGCTGAATTGCATGATCCCAATGAAAATTCATCATATAAGAAATCGCAATATATTGAGGTACATAATTTCGTGTTTCTTTGGGCAGGCAATTGTAAATACCCCAAAAGTCAGTCGACCCACAACGCCTTATCGCCCGCTTAACATTCCCTGGACCCGTATTATAGGCGGCTAGTGCCATGTGCCAATCTCCAAAAATCCGATACAATTGGCGCATATATTTACATGCAGCCTCCGTGGCACGTTCAGGATCAAATCTTTCATCCACATAAGAATCAACTCGAAGACCAAAATCACCCCGAGCTGTATAGGGCATAAATTGCCACAAACCACCCGCACCTTTTAAGGATAAAGCTTTGGTTTCAAGCCCTGATTCTATTAAAGACAAATATTTTAACTCATCAGGCAATCCATATTGCTTTAGGTATTTTTCATAAATAGGAAAATACAGATCGCGCTTTTCCAACATATGTTGTGTAAATGCGGCTTTCTTAAAAGCAAAATATTCAACATATTGATGTGAATATTGATTATAAATCAGGGGGATAACATTTTGAATTGACTTTAACCGATTCTGAATTAAAGAAGGGTCAATCATTAAGGAAGTGGGCACTCCTTGTTCATTACGAGCTAAAGAGTCAATGAACTTGCGATCAATATTTGGAAAAAATGCACTCCTTACCTGCCCAAACAAAGAGGTTGAAAGGAGGCAGAAATAGATTAAATATGTAACCTTTATTTTCAAAAAATTATCTTATAAATATGAAGTAAAATCAACTAATTCATCTTCTGAATAGGCTGGCCCCATCGCTTGAAATCCAATCGGAAGCCCATTTAAGTCTCGTCCTGCAGGCACTGTAATCGCAGGTAAGCCAGTAACATTTGCCTGCACAGTAAATAAATCACCTAAATACATCTGCAGTGAATCTAATGTTTTTTCACCTAATCGATATGCAGTAGAAGAGGTAGTTGGCGAAATAATAAAATCATAATCCTTCAAAATCGCATCAGTACGCTGTTTAATCAATCTCCTAACTTTTTGCGCTTTTGTGTAATAAGCATCATAATAATTAGCGCTTAAAACAAAGGTCCCCAGCATAATTCTACGTTTAACTTCCTCACCAAAACCTTCATTCCGTGTTTTTTTGTACATGTCGATCAAATCACGGGAATTTTCAGCCCTTTGACCAAATTTTACCCCATCAAATCTAGAAAGGTTAGAACTAGCTTCAGCTGTAGTTAAAACATAATAAGTGGGTAGCATTTGATCTATGTAGGCAAAATCAACAGATTCCACAACGAAACCTTTTTGTTTTAATTGTTCTACCTTAAGAAAAAACTGGTCTTTAATTTCGGTTTGCAAGCTTGGGTGCTCAACTATCTCCTTAATGTAGGCCAAGCGTTTTTTGGATATCAATTCACTCTTTCCGATGGCAGAAACAGTACTGTCAAATTCGTCTGGCCCCGAAATTACATCCATAACTAATTTAAGATCAGCAGGATGATAACACATAGGACCGATTGAATCAAAGGAAGATGCATAAGCAATTAATCCCCAACGAGAAACCCGACCGTAGGTTGGCTTAAGGCCTGAAATCCCGCAAAAAGATGCAGGCATTCTTATAGAACCTCCTGTGTCAGTTCCTAAAGAAAGGTGACACATACCCGCTTGTACGGCTACCGCAGACCCCCCTGAACTACCACCAGATACGTGATTTTGATTCGCAAAATTTAAAACAGGACCAAAGGACGAATTCTCATTGGTTGAGCCCATACCAAACTCATCACAATTTTGTCTACCGATAATTATAGCATCTTCCTCGATAATTCGTTGAACTGCTGTTGCTGAAAAAGTCGACTTAAATCCATTTAAAATTTGACTGCCTGCTTGAGCCCCATGATCCTGATAACAAAGTAAATCTTTAAGGCCTACCACCATTCCAGCTAATTTACCAGCCTTGCCTTCTTTAATTTTATGATCAATCAATCGAGCTGAAGCAAGAGCTTCTTCCGAATAAACCTCCAAAAATACATTTAATTGCCCATTCAATAGAGTAATTTGACTTAAATATTGATTAACTAAATCAACGCAAGTCAAAGTACCTTGATATAAACTATTTCTTATTTCTGAATAAGGCTGAGAGAAATTTTCCATTAAAAATGGGGGTTCAATTAAACACAAAAGCATAGTTGGAAGATCCAACTATGCATTTTAAGAAAGATTAATTAAAACTATTTTTTAGTTTCGTCTAATTCTTTGTTGATCTGATCTTTAACTTCATTTTTGGCGTCTTGAAATTCACGAATCCCTTTACCCAAACCTCTCATCAACTCAGGTAATTTTTTACCACCAAAAAACAATAATATGGCTAATCCTATAAGCAACAATTCACCACCACCTAAACCATTTAAAAACAATAATATACTTGCTGTGTTCATATTTTCTAAATTTTAATTGTGTAAATATATTCAATCCTTTCTAAAAATCCTCAATTTAAAAATCAAAAGATTACAATTGTTTTTCAAATTCATCTAATTCATTCTTTATTGATTTGCCCACCCAAAGAACCAAGGCTAAATCATCTGTAAAACCAATAATTGGTAACACATCAGGTATAAAATCAAAAGGGGAAATAAAATAGATTAAAACTGCCGTAATTTTTGCTAGTGCGATAGCAGGAAGTTTTCTATAAGTACCTTGTATATAAGCTTTGACTAATTGGCTAAACAAAACAACGTAGTGATTAAGAAGCTTAACCACAGTCAAATTACTGTTAGAAGCGGTTTCAGTTACTTTTTGAAGTGCACGCTTAATTAAATTCAATAAACCCAATTGGTCTTTTTGAATAATATCTTCACCCTTTTGCAGCGCTTCTTTAAAATATTTAGAGTCCAGAATTCGATCAATAAAACTCATATTACGGGTCATAAATTAGATTTTAACTTTTAAATATACTAAAATCATTTTAAAATTTTAGTTGTATTATCCTTATTAATCAGGTTAACGAAAAAATCATTTAATTATTAGCTCTTTTGTCGTAATTTTGAAAAGTTTTTTGAATCAATCAATACTAAATTTTTTAAAAATGAAAATTACTGTAGTAGGAGCAGGTGCTGTTGGAGCCACATGCGCTGACAATATCGCAAGAAAAGAATTAGCTGATGAATTAGTTTTATTAGATATCAAGGAAGGTATCGCGGAAGGAAAAACGTTAGATATGTATCAAACGGCCAGTTTATTAGGTTTTGATACTACGCTCATTGGTTCAACAAATGATTATACCAAGACAGCTAATTCTGATGTTGTTGTGATCACTTCAGGTTTGCCACGTAAACCTGGAATGACGCGTGAGGAACTCATTGGTGTCAATGCTGGTATTGTAAAAAGCGTTGTTGAAAACATACTTAAATATTCCAAAAATCCGATTATCGTGATTATTTCCAATCCAATGGATACCATGACTTATTTAACAAAATCAATTTCTGGTTTAGATAAGCATCGAATTATAGGAATGGGAGGAACATTAGATTCAGCTAGATTTAAATGTTATTTGGCTAAAGCTATGGACGTTTCCATTAATGATATTTCAGGTACCGTTATTGGTGGTCATGGCGACACCACAATGATTCCTTTAAAACGTTTAGCCACATATAATGGGGTTCCGGTAAGCCAGTTTTTAGATGCTGAAACTTTGGATAAAGTTGTGGCAGATACGATGGTCGGCGGTGCAACCTTAACAGGACTTTTAGGCACATCTGCGTGGTATGCGCCAGGTGCTGCAGGAGCCGCTTTGGTGGAAGCCATTGTGCGAGATGAAAAAAAGATCATGGCATGCTGCGTACCCTTGGATGGAGAATACAACCAAAAAGATATATGCTTAGGTGTTCCTGTGATTCTAGGTAAGAATGGTTGGGAAAAAATAGTTGATTATCAATTGACCGAAGAGGAACAGGCTACATTCAATAAATCAGCTGATGCTGTTCGAAATATGAATGCAGTATTAGAAACACTTTCTCTATAAAAGATCGAGGTTTTCGAATATAAAAGAAGCCTGTCATCTACATGACAGGCTTCTTTATTGATGCATATCTGATTTTATTTTGATCTTATCGCAATAACAGGGTCCATTTTTGCTGCAACCCAAGCAGGTATTATACCAGATAAAACCCCAATAAAACTAGAAATAAGCAATCCCTTACTAATATTTGCGAATGTTAATTGGAGTGGCAGTGCATCCTGTGGTATATAAGTGATGAGTACGACTAGTCCTATGCCGACTAATCCACCTATCAAGCTTAAAAACACAGCTTCAAACAAAAATTGGAATAAAATAAAATAATTCTTAGCACCTAAAGATTTCTGAATACCAATAATATTAGTTCTTTCTTTAACCGATACAAACATAATATTCGCAATTCCAAATCCTCCAACCAGCAATGAAAATCCTGCAATCAGGGACCCAGCAATATTTAATGCGGCAAATATTCCATCAAAAAATTGATTTAAGCCATCTAATCGGTTCACTGAAAAACTTAGTTCATCTTTAGGCTTTATTGATCGCAACCCCCTCATTAAACCGATAACTTCACCTTCCATATTTACTTGGCCTAAATCAGAGTCAAAAGCTTTTAAAGCGATGTCCGGTGAAGGACGATCTTTTTGAAAGATAGATGAATAGGTCGAATAAGGAATAAAAACTTTTTCATCAGGCGTTCCACCAAAACTTAAAATATCAGTTCCCTTTTTTTCAATAACACCAATAACCGTGAACTTAATTCCATTCAGCTTGATCACCTCTCCCACTGCAGTTGAACCTAATTGTAAGTTTTCAGCTACCAATGATCCAATGATACAAACATTCATTCCATTTTCAGATTCGATGGGCAAAAAATAGCGGCCGGAGGCAATCGGAATATTCGCAATTTGATTATAATCATAACTGGCGCCGGTCATACTAACATCCATACTATTACTACCTTTTGAAGCAGTTTTTGTATTTCCATTATCAATGATCGCGACAGCTTGCGCTGATTTTAAATTCTCTTTAAGATATTTGAATTCAGAATATTTCATATCGGGCCGATTAAAATACTTCCACCATGGATAATTATTTTCCATAATCCATGGCCATTTCCCTAAGTAAAAAACACCAGCACCTGAAAATGAGTCAATTTCTGATCGAATGTTTTTGTTAAGCGAATCCACTGCCGTAAAAACAGCTACGATAGCGAAAATACCTACACTAACTCCCAAAAGAGACAATGTAGTCCTTAAAATATTGGATCTTAATGCCTGATAAGCAAACAATAAACTCTCCCAAACTTGAATTAAAAATTTCATAAATAACGGATTCAACCCAAAATTACAATTATTAGTGAAACCTTGTATGTTTAGTTGATGAATAGAAAATATAAACTCTAAATGGTTCTATGAAGGTAAGATTGGATTTTGTAATTTTAGACTTTGTCGTATCACGTTATGATTTGGAGTCATTCAGAATTAGAAAACTTAACTATTCATTTTGAAGGAAAATTATATTTAGACCAATCTCAAAATTCAGAGATTGCGCGTAAAATATATTCCACGGACGCCTCTGTTTATCAAGTAAAACCTAGTGCTGTAGCTATTCCAGCTAATTATAAAGACATTAAGCGTCTAGTTCTTTTTGCCAAAAAACATAAATCTTCAATCATTCCTAGGGGGGCAGGAACATCCTTAGCGGGTCAAGTCGTGGGAGATGGGATTGTCATGGAAGTCGCTTCCAGTTTGAGCAGAATTTTACTCCTAAACAAAAAAGAGAAATCAGTTTGGGTAGAACCCGGAATTATAAGAGATGACTTAAATAAACAAATTGAGACATCTGGGTTGTTTTTTGGCCCAGAAACATCCACAGCAAATCGAGCACTTTTAGGTGGTATGGTTGGGAATAATTCCTGTGGTCTCCATTCCATCGTTTGGGGGAATGTGAGAGACCATTTATTAGAAACAAGAGCTATTTTATCAGACGGCTCTGAAATACATACGCATCCACTTAGCAATGAAGAATTTTATAAAAAAACCTCTTTAAATAACTTAGAAGGGACTATTTACAAGGAAATACATCGAATACTAAACAATCCGGAGCTTCAAAATCAGATAAAAACTCGCTTTCCAAAAGCAGAAATAAAAAGACGTAATAGTGGTTATGCATTAGATGCTTTAATTGACATGCAACCCTTTAATCCAAAGGGCCAACCATTTAATTTATCCGCATTAATAGCTGGATCAGAGGGGACGCTTGCCATCGTTCATTCAATGAAATTGAATTTATTAGATTTACCGGCTGTAGAAGTTGCGCTCATTTGTATTCATTGCCATTCCATACAAGAATCTTTACAAGCAAATATTGTAGCCCTCACACACAATCCAACGGCTTCTGAATTGGTAGACGACTATATACTTTCATTTACCGAAAATCATCCCAATTTTCAAAAGGATCGTGATTTTATTGAAGGGAAACCTGCCGCTATCCTAATGGTCGAATTTAGGTCTAGCTCAACTGAAGACCTAAAAAGACAAGTAGAAGCGTGTATTAAGAACTTAAAAGATTCTAAAATAGGCTATGCATACCCCGTGCTAGATAAAAATAATATTGATAAAGGATGGGGTATACGAAAAGCCGGTTTAGGCTTAATTAGAAATGCAATAAGTAAGAAACAACCTGTTAATTTAATTGAAGATTGTGCGGTTTCTCCCGTAGATCTACCCAATTATATAGCAGAGATAGAAGCATTGTTAGCTAAACACAAAGTCGACGCGGCCTATTATGCACATGCCGGAGCTGGAGAATTACACATCGAACCATTTTTAGACATTAATTCTCTAGAAGGGAAAAAACTGTTCCGAACTATTCTAAGCGAGACGGTTGACATTTTAAAAAAATATCAAGGTTCATTAAGTGGGGAACATGGAGATGGTCGCTTAAGAGGTGAATTTATTGAGAAAATGATGGGCAAAGAATTACTTGATCTTTTTAAAGAAATTAAGCATATTTTTGACCCTTCCCAAATTCTAAATCCTGGTAAAATTGTGAATAGTCCTCCTATGGATGAAGCGTTCAGGATTTCAAATTCGGATGAATATAAAAATAAGAATTTTTTCAATTATGGGGATTTCGAAAATCCACTTAGATTAGCCGAAAAATGCTCAGGATCAGGAGATTGCAAAAAAACAGCATTGTCGGGAGGAACCATGTGTCCAAGTTTCATGGCGACATTAAATGAGAAAGATAGTACTCGTGCTAGAGCTAATATGCTAAGACAAATATTATCAGAAACAGGGGAAAACCCTTTCAATAATCCTGAATTAAACGAAATTTTAGATTTATGTCTTTCCTGTAAAGGTTGCCAAACCGAATGCCCATCGGGTGTAGATATCACAAAATTAAAAGCAGAAACACTTCAGCAGAAATACTTAACAGACGGAATTCCTTGGCGCACAAAGCTCATTGGACATTTTCCAGTTTTACAAAATTTGGCTAGAAAATTTGCCCCCTTGTACAATTTCTTTATTGAATTTCCATTATCCAGCGTGATCATAAAAACGTTTTTAGGGTTTTCATGGGAAAGAAGTTTACCTAAGGTTTATTTCTATTCTTTGGAAGATTGGTTCAAAAAATATGTTAAAAAATATCCCCAGGATCAATTCAAAAATGGATCTGTTTATTTATTTGCGGACGAATTTACCAATTACAATGAAGTCGACTTAGGCAAAAAAGCAGTGCTTCTGTTAAATGAACTGGGATTTGGTGTTAAGATACCCCATGGCGTGATAAGTGGCAGAAGTTATTTGTCCAAGGGAATGTTAATCGAAGCAAAAAAAATAGCTGAAAAAAATATTGAAATACTGTCAGAGATCATAAACTCGAATGAACCTTTCATCGGAATTGAACCAAGTGCCATTTTAACATTTAGGGATGAAATTCCTGATTTAGTGAGTCCTGAAATAAGAGACTTAGCAAAACAAATTGGTAAAAATTGCTTGTTGGTGGATGAATTTTTATCCCAACAAATCAAAAACAAAAAAATACAGAAGTCTAATTTTACTCAAGAAGGTAAAAAAATTCTATTACACGGACATTGCCACCAAAAGTCCATTGCAGGGTTGGTCTCTACCAGACATGTATTAAGCTTTCCGGAAAATCAAGAAGTAGAACTATTGCCCACAGGTTGTTGCGGCATGGCTGGTTCTTTTGGATATGAGCGAAAACACTATAAAATATCGCAGCAAATAGCCAATTTAGTATTATTTCCAAGAGTTTTAGCGGCAAAAAACACGGTCATTATTGCATCCAACGGAACATCGTGCCGACATCAATTAAAAGATGGAATCGAAAAAACTGGAAAGCATACCGTTGAAATTATGTACAATAGTTTAGCACAAAAAACGTATAAATCATGATTCAATACAATGTTTCAATCTTTGTTGAGCACGCAATAAATTCAAAAGCAATAAGCGCAATTCAAGATATAGTAATCCCGAAATTAGTAGACTTAGCGTTTATAGACCAAGCATTTACCTATGAAATCTTGTCACACCAAGAGCCTGATTCAAAAGGGTATTCGATTCAATGCTTAATACCTGACTTTGAAGAGCAACATGGAGAGACTATTGAAATCTTAATTTCTAGTTATTTCCAAGAAGAATTTCCTAATCAATTCGTTTATTTCCCAAGCCAACTCAAGAGAGTTTAAGCCCATAAAATAGGTTGATCTAAAAATGAATTTGCTTTAGAAAAAGGTCTTGTTCCGAACCATCCTCCTCTATTAGCTGAAAGTGGTGATGGATGAGCTGTTTTAATGATATGATGTTTATTTGAATCTAAATTTCTCCCTAATTTTTGCGCATAATTACCCCAAAGCATAAATACTAATCCACTCTTTCGATGATTTAATTCATTCAGAATAAGCTTTGAAAATGAAAGCCAACCGATATTGGCATGACTCCCGGGTAATGAATCTTCAACCGTTAAAATTGAATTAATCAACAAAACACCTTGTTGGGCCCAATGAATTAAATTCCCTGAATCCAATGATACACCTAAAT
This sequence comes from uncultured Cytophagaceae bacterium, assembly GCA_903933935.1. Lineage (GTDB taxonomy): Bacteria > Bacteroidota > Bacteroidia > Cytophagales > Spirosomataceae > Aquirufa. The sequence goes on along the minus strand of CAIZMB010000195.1, from coordinate 25,435 downwards.
CAGTTTGCAACTCTTTATTTATATTTTTAAGCGAAGGTGGAAATGAAACACCTTTCGGCACTGAGAAACAAAGTCCATTGGCTTGATTTATTTGATGATAAGGATCTTGCCCTAAAATTACGACCCGAGTGTCTTGAAATGAGCAAGCATTATACGCATTGAAAATATTTTCAAACGAGGGATATATGTTCTTTTTAGCATATTCATCCTTTAAAAAAATACTGAGTTCATTAAGATTTGTACCCCATCCTGCTTCTAATACAATATTTTTCCAGTCCTCTGCTAACCATTCATCTAAATTTAGTCTTAAATTGCTCATCAATTATATCGTATGAAAGAATCAAACACAAATAAATATATAATCTCTGTAGAAACCACATACATGCCAGATTATGAATTGCAATTACCTTATAAATACTTTTTTACGTACCAAATTACGATCCAAAACTTATCCGATCAAACAGGCCAACTCGTTAGTCGGTATTGGGAAATAAAAGATGGATCAGGAATAAATGAAGTAGTAAATGGTTTGGGTGTTGTGGGCCAACAACCCATTATAGAGCCAGGTGACAGCTTTACTTATACTTCAGGGTGCCCTTTGATATCGGCCATTGGCAAAATGGAAGGGTATTACATATTTTTGAATTTAGCAGACAATTCAACATTCAAAGTACAAATTCCCGCTTTTGAACTTATTCCAAACTTCGCTTTAAATTAAATGAAACAATTTTTATTTAACTTAAAAGCGAAAAATGCCCATGGTTTACATTCCCCATTTGTCTATGAATTATACACCCAAGTCATCAATCCATGCTTACACCAAAGCGGGGAATTAAGCGATTTGTTAAAGAATGAATTGTCGAATTACCAAGGCAACTCAGTAGAAAACATTAAGTTCAACGTACAAATAATAGACATTAATCAATTTGACTCCAAAATTCTTGACATAAATTTTGAAGATGTTTTAATCATCCAAAATCTTAGAAAACCAAATAATTTACCTCGTTGGAATCAATTAATCGAAAATGAGCAAATTATATTTTCAATTGAGTTATTTGATTTAGGGATTTTATTTTTTAACCCAATCGCCCCCAAGCAACACTTTATATTTAAAAAATCTTAAGCTAAAATAGGCGTTATTATTTTACCTGCCACATCAGTTAATCTAAAAGATCGACCTTGAAAAGGATAGGTCAATTTTTCATGATCCAAACCTAAAATATGCAAAATGGTAGCTTGAAGATCATGAATATGAGCCTTTCCTTCTACTCCTGAATAACCTATTTCATCAGTTGCGCCATACGTAAACCCTTTTTTCACCCCTGCACCCGCCATCCAAATCGTAAAAGCATCTGGATGATGGTCGCGACCTAAAAAAGGAGCAGGTTTATTATCTCGATTTTCTTGCATAGGAGTACGTCCAAATTCGCCACTCCAAACAACCAATGTTTCATCCAATAAGCCCCTTTGTTTTAAATCAAATAATAGCGCACTCATTCCTTGGTCCGTTTCTTTACACTTGGTCCTAAGGCCAATTTCCAACGCTTCTGAAGCACTTGAACCATGCGTATCCCAACCCCAATCATATAATTGAATAAATCGAACCCCATTCTCGGCTAATTTGCGGGCTAATAGACAGTTATTGGCAAAAGAAGGTGTACCGATTGTCGTGCCATATAAATTGTGAATATATTCTGGCTCATCACGAATATCCATCACCTCAGGTACGGAAGCTTGCATTTTAAAAGCCATCTCATATTGAGAAATTCGAGTTAATATTTCAGGATCCTGATATTCTTCGTATTCTCTTTGATTAATTTCATTGATGGCGTCAATAGTGCTACGCCTATCTTCCCGAGAAACTTGGCTTGGGTTTTCAACATACAAAACCGGCTCACCAGTGGATCTACAATGAACCCCCTGGTATATAGATGGCAGAAAACCACTTCCCCAAATACTCTTCCCTCCTTCTGGGTATTTATTTCCTGAGGTAAGTACGATAAAACCAGGTAAATTAGCATTTTCAGAGCCAAGGCCATAAACAGCCCAAGCCCCCATTCCAGGTCTACCTAAACGTGCGCTTCCTGTTTGCATAAATAGCTGCGCAGGTGCATGATTAAATTGATCCGTATGCATCGCTTTTAAAAAGCAAACCTCATCAACCACATTTTGGAAATACGGTAAATAATCCGATACCCAAGCACCCGATTGACCAAATTGGTTGAATTTACCTTGGGGTCCTAGCATTTTAGGAACACCACGAATAAAGGCAAAGGTTTTACCTTTCAGCAATTCCTCTGGACAGTCTTTGCCATGCCACTTAACTAATTCAGGTTTATAATCAAAGAGTTCTAATTGAGACGGTGAACCAGCTTTATGAATATAAATCACACGTTTTGCCTTGGGTAAAATATGCGCCAATTTAGCCAAAGATTCCTCTTGTCCTAAAGGTGTATTCTCGCAAGATCCTAACATCGAACCCAAAGCCATCATACCCATACCCGTAGAACATTGACGTAGGAAATGCCTACGTGTTAAATAACTCAATGCTCTATTTTCTAGCTCCTGACTCATAATTTACATTTTAGTCACAAATTCATCCAAATTCAACATGGCACTTGCTGCCCACTCATAGCCCTGAATTTTATTAGTTGTTTTCATAGCCTGTCCCTTATTAAAAAGGTTTACTAATGTAGCTAAATCATTGCTCTTAATCGAGTGAACAAACATTTTCTTGTACATCGCGGCAATTTTATCTTCAGGTTTGTCAATTTTCATACTGACCATATCCAAAGCAATTTTATGTGCTACTTCCACAAAAACCGGATCATTTAACAACACAAGGGCTTGTAATGGAGTATTGGTTCTTACTCTTCTCACTAAACAAACTTCTCGTGAAGGGGAGTCAAATGTAAATTGAGATGGATAAGGTCCTGTACGTCTTGTAAATATATAAATGGCCCTTCTGTACTGTTCGCTTCCTTCACTTTGTTTCCATTTTAAACTACTGTTCACTGCTTGCCAAACACCCTCAGGCTGGAACGGCATGACAGGTTTACCAAACATTTTTGGATTTAATAAGCCAGCAACTGACAAGGCTTGATCCCTGACCTGTTCAGCAGATAATCTAAAACGGGGTCCCCGTGATAAATATTTATTATAAGGATCCAAAGCAATCAAAGATTTACTCGCTTTTGAGTCTTGTTGGTAGGTTGAAGAACATACAATTTCTTTAATCAAAGCTTTAGGCTTCATATCGTATTTGAAAATAAACTGATAGGCCAAATAATCCAATAGTTTCTGATGGGAAGGTTTAGCCCCTTGAGAACCAAAATCTTCTAAGGTCTCAACGATACCCATTCCAAATAACTGTTCCCAAAAACGATTGGCCACATTTCTAGCAAATAATGGATTTGAGGGATCAACTACCCAATTAGCCAGCCCAAGCCGATTCTTAGGCCATTCAGCTTTAAATTTATGCATAAATGCAGGTACCTCGGGCTGGACAGAATCTCCATGAACAAGCCAATTACCCCGTTTAAAAACATAGGTATTGCGACTATATTCCTTAGGCATTTCTAAGTAAATAGGGAAATTATCTGTTTTAGTATTGATCAAGGACAAAAATTCATCAAAATTGTTTTTATCCAAATTCAGCTCCGGAAGCAATGCAAACCAAACTATTTTAAACACATCATCTGCCTTTCCAGCCAACTTCCCATTAAAAGCTTCTAAATAATAATCTTGCCTGACTGTTGACGCAGGCCATTTCAACGTCAATAATTTACCTTTTGATGTTGTGTCTAACTTAACCTTTAAAACAATTTTTCCATGAATACTACCGGACCTAATTTGTAATACTCCGCCTGGATTTTTAGAGGAATACTGAACAAGTAATTGTTTTACTCCGTCTGTTTTTAAATTTGGTAATCGACAACTCCCTGTGTGTCTTAAGCCTATTTGTGTACCACCCAATAAGGCTCCCTCGGTAAAATTATCTGCATAATGGGCATGAAACCTAGGTTCCAAAAACTTAATAAATCGATTTAAATACGATTGTTGCCCTGAAGGCAATGAGGAAATTTTAGCTTGAAACTCAGTTAATTTCTGAAGATCGTTTTCTTTAAACTGACGAATATTAGGTGCTTCATCCCCAGTATCTTCATCCCTAGTGTTATTTAAAAAAGCCATAAACTTATAATATTCTTCATGCCTGATAGGGTCATATGGATGACTGTGACATTGAACGCAAGAAAATGAGGTACCGTGCAAAGCATCCCAAGTCGTATTTACACGGTCAATGACTGCGGCTACCCTAAATTCTTCATCCACAGTTCCCGTCTCATCATTATTCATCGTATTTCGATGAAATCCTGTAGCAATGTAATCGTCGTCTTTAGGATTTTCCAATAAATCTCCGGCCAATTGTTTTTTGACAAATTCACGAAATGACAGATTTTTATTAAAGGAAGAAATAACCCAATCTCGATATGGCCAAATGGTTCTACCGTTATCTTTTTGATATCCTCGACTATCTGAATAGCGAGCAAGATCTAACCAAACGGATGCCCATTTCTCTCCAAATGATGGCAAATTCATTAATTTATCAACAAATTTCGCATAATCTTCATCTGAAGTAATTGAACTAAATTCATTAACCATAGATTCAGTAGGTGGCAAACCTGTTAAATCTAGGGAAAGTCGGCGTACCAAAATCTCCTTTTCTGCTTGTTTAGAATGAGTTAACCCTTGATTATTTAACTCCTCTAAAACAAAATTATCAACCGGGTTTTTAACAAAACTTTTGGTCCAAAACATTAATTTTGAAACCAATCCTTCACTAGACGGAATGGATGGTTTTCTAACAGGTAAATAAGCCCAATGATCCTCCCACTTAGCACCTTCTTTCACCCATTGAGTTAGTATACTAATTTCTTTAGAAGTCAATGGCTCCTTTTTGTAGGGCATTTTCTCTTCTGGATCTTTGGAATGCAAACGGCTGATAAAATCGCTCTTTTCAGGATGAAAAGGAACGATACTAGGTTTGCCAGATGCTGTGATCGCATAAGCTTCCTCTTGAAATAACAAACTAAACTTGCCTTGCTTTTTTACTCCCCCATGACAAGCAATACAATGCTTGTTCAAAATGGGTTTAACATCCTGCGAATAGGATATTTGCACATTTGAAGAAGATGAAATATAGGTAGTAACTAAAATACCACTGATAATCAGTGATAAAGTTAACAACCAATATATATTTCCTTTACTCATCATACAAACTAGTATATACAGCTTTAATCTTCAAATTTATACTAAGTTTTTGGTATAAAAAAAGGGTGACGAAATCGTCACCCTTTAAAAGTAAATTTATAAGCCTATGCAGGTTTAGCAATCTCTACTAAAACCCTTTTACCCTTAATTTGAGCGCCTGCCATTTTTTCTAAAACAACATTGGCATACTCCTTAGGAACATCCACATAGGTATGCTTATTCTCAATTTGTATTTGACCTAATACGTTTCCTGGAATTCCAGACTCACCTGCAAAGGCGCCTACAATATTAGAAGGCGAAATTTTTTCGTCAAATCCAATGTTAACAAACATACGAACCATATTTTCATCTGAGCGGTAAGGTTTTCCTTCACGATCCATACGAGGACCTCTTGGAGCTGATGAACGATCTCGATCATTTCCTCTTTCAAAACGTCCGCCTCGATCTCCACCACCACGTGAATCGCGATCAAAGCGACCAGCACCTCTTCGGCCATCACGGTCACCACCACGATCATTACGATCTCTAAAACCTCCACCCCCACGCTCATCACGGCCATATTTGCGTGATTGACGTTCAAGCTCTCCCTCTAAATTTTCATCACCAAACTCATTTTTCTGAACTCCCATGCTCAATTTAACTAGAGCACTAACAATCTGATCTACAGTAAATCCAGCATGTTGCAAGTTGGGTAACGCATCCGCAAATAAATCTAAATCGCCTTCTCCAATCGTGCCAGCGACACGTTCAATAAACATGCCTTTTTTAATCCCTACCACATCAGAGAAAGTTGGAATAACTCCTTTATCTATTTTCACTTTGGTATAGTTCATGATTTCACGTAAACGATTACGTTCTGAACCAACTACCAAGGTAAAAGCTTTACCAAATTTACCAGCACGACCCGTTCTACCGATACGGTGTACGTAATATTCCTCATCCAATGGAATATCATAATTAATTACGGCATCCACATTTTCAACATCCAATCCTCGAGCCGCAACATCTGTTGCAACTAAAAAACTAACATTTCCTGAACGAAAACGATTCATCACTTGAGTACGCTGACTTTGCCTTAAATCACCATGCAAGCCTTCAGCTGCATATCCTCTTAACGCTAGCTCCTCAACTACCTCGTCAACACGCTTTTTCTGATTGCAGAATATTAAGACTAATTTTAATGCATAAAAATCGATCAAACGGGTAGTAACCTCCATTTTAGCTCTTCCTTTAACATCAAAATATAATTGCTCAATATTAACGTTGGTAATCTCATTCTTAACAACCTTAACTAATTTAGGATCCGTTAAAAAACGATTTGTTAAAGCCAAAATAGGCTTAGACATAGTAGCAGAAAATAAAACCGTCTGACGTTCATTCGGTATTTCTTCTAAAATACTCTCAATATCCTCACGGAAACCCATGTCCAACATTTCATCCGCCTCATCCAAAACAACCATAGAAGTCTGATTCAATTTCAACGCGCGGCGCTCAATTAAATCAATTACACGTCCAGGAGTACCTACAACAATGTTTGCTCCAGCTTTTAAGGATTTGATTTGTCGATCTATCGAATCACCTCCATAAACAGTAGTAACCCAAACACCTTTTGTGAATTTTGACAACTTTCTCATTTCTTCTGAAACCTGAACCGCTAATTCACGGGTAGGACATAAAATGATCGCTTGAACAAATTTCTCAAATGGAACAATATGTTCAATCATTGGTATTCCGAATGCTGCAGTTTTTCCAGTGCCTGTTTGCGCCTGACCGATAACATCTCTACCCTCCATTACATATGGAATTGCTTCTGATTGGATGGGAGAAGCATATTCAAAGCCCATTTCTTTAACTGCGGCTTGGATTCCTTCCGATAAAGGAAGCGAATCAAAGCGAATTTTTTCACTCATTTAGATATATTTTAATTACGATGCCCGAACACATCCGTAATTTAACTCTTGCCAATAGCCCTAAGTAAAAGGAAAGGGATTTACATTAAATGTAAAAAGAGTTTGTGCGGATGTATTTGTACTTATTTATTACAAAAGTATCTTATTAATCTATATAAACCTAATATATTGTACTATTTCAATAAATTACGCTTAGTAAATATAAATTTCACTTGAGAATTAGCCTGATTATTTGCACCTTCTACACTAGCTTGAACGCTAATTTTTTTGAAGGAAAGCCCTTCGCCAACTAATCGATTTTTTATCGAAAAACCTCGTTTAAAGGAGGATTTGTCATCTTTATTCGATATGGCAGTAATCTGAATATCTACATTTTTTGATTTATTTATTTGAAACGAAAGTTGCTTAAATAAATAATCCGTAGGTTTCAATAATACATCGGTATTCTCATCAAAAACAAGTTCTTGACAAGTTAATTCCAAGGGTGAAGTTTGAGTGGAATCAATTAAATAAGCATGTAAATCGACCAAGATTGATTTCTTAGGTACAATAGATTGAGTGCCATCAAGCCAATTTAACGTAAAAAGCGAATCATTCTTTATTCGATTTGAATCTAAAACTGCTTTTGTTAAACTATCATTTAATTTATTCAAACTGTCTATCGGAATCACCTCCTCTAAATCAGAGGCGTTTTCTGGATCAACCGTAGGCCTTAATAATGTATACCAAAGTGTAAATCCACCCAAAATGAGAGTAACAACAATATATAAAAGATTTTTTTTGTCAAAAAGATTAAATTTTGTCTTAACCTCATCTCTCTCCGGGTCTTCAGTTAAATACACTAAAGCCTCAGGATCTAATTTTAATACGTCTGAAAGTAATAAAATATCAGAAATCGCAAAACGTAAATTAGACGGACACAAAACACTAAAATCACCTTTTTTAATACTAAAAAACTCTGCAAACGATTTCCAATCTCTTAATGAATCGTAATCTTCCTCTTTTAATTTATAACCATATAAACCAAAAACGACACTTAAACCTTTCAAAAACGAGGAACTCTTGCATCCTATTTCCTTAGAAATCAACATCGCAATCGCACTCTTCTTATCCGGTATAAGAATTCCAATTAAGCCTTCACCATAATGACTAATTTCTTCTAATTGCAATTTAGTTGCATTTCCGGCCTGTAATTCCTCTATAGCGACACGCGGGATTGGCTTTTGTAAAATAAAATTATAAAGTGCATTGAATCGGATTCGGTTACGAATTAATTTCAACAATCCACCTAAAATAATTGCCTCCCAAACAGGGATCAACTCTTCTACTTTGGGTTCTGACTCGCCAGTAAATAAAGAGATTCTGCGAATCACATTGCCGCGCAAATCTTCTTGAATAACACCAAATAATTCCCCCATAGTTTTTATTTCAAATACAAAATTACAAGTACTGGAGCATATATAAGAATTATTTTTTGCATATTTTTTTCTTTTATTCTCTGTAAACTTTACATTCATTACCTTTGCATCATGAAGAAAGTATTATTCATAGACCGGGATGGCACTTTAATTGTTGAGCCTCAACCTGACCAGCAAGTTGACAGTTTAGAAAAATTGTCATTTTTGCCACATGTCATATCTAATTTAAAGAAGATAAATGAAGAATTCGACTTTGAATTAGTCATGGTGACCAACCAAGATGGACTAGGTACTTCCTCATTTCCTGAAGAAACTTTTTGGCCTGCCCAAAACAAAATGTTGGAAATCTTAGCTTCAGAAGGAATTGTATTTTCAACTATTTTAATTGATAAATCTTTTCCTAAAGACAATCTTCCGACAAGAAAACCGGGTCTAGGTTTATTAGGAAAATATCTGACGGCTGATTATGATTTAAGTAATTCATATGTCATAGGTGACCGAATCACTGACATTCAATTAGCTAAAAATTTGGGTGCAAAAGCTATTTTAATCAGCGATTTAGAGATACCTTCTGAATTAAAACTAATCACCGCGCTGCAAACCACTGATTGGAATGATATATATTCCTATTATAAATTACCCGAACGTATAATCTTTCATACTAGAAATACGAATGAAACTAAAATATCCATCCAGTTAAACCTAGATGGAAAGGGTAATGCAAATAATCAAACGGGTTTAGCCTTTTTTGATCATATGTTAGATCAAATCGCAAAGCACGGTAACCTTGATCTCACGATAAAAGTTCAAGGGGATTTACATATTGACGAACACCATACCATTGAAGATACTGGAATTGCATTGGGTGAAGCATTTTTGTTGGCATTAGGTCAAAAAAAAGGAATTGCTCGATACGGATTTTTATTGCCGATGGATGATTGTTTAGCCCAGGTGGCTTTAGATTTTTCAGGTCGAAATTGGCTCGTTTGGGACGCTGAATTTAAAAGAGAAAAGATTGGTGAGATGCCAACAGAAATGTTCAGTCACTTCTTTAAATCTTTTTCAGATGCAGCCAAATGCAATTTAAATATTAAGGCTGAAGGAGAAAACGAGCATCATAAAATTGAATCAATTTTTAAGGCATTTGCCAAATCAATCCAATTAGCTGTTAAAAGAGATATAAATAATTTAAATTCTTTGCCCAGCACAAAAGGATTACTATAATTAATTTCATAATTTTGAATAAAATTTAACAACACATGGGATATTCAGGAGCCGCCTTTTTTATCATTTTATTTGCAATAGCTATCGTAGTAGGAGTTAAACTTCAAAACATTTACAAGGAAAGAGGTAAATAAAAATTATAGTATTCCTTCATCGGCAAAACTGAAATAGGTTTCTGAAGACACAATCAAGTGATCGGAAATTTGTATTTCAAACAATCCTGCTGCTTCAATAATTTTTTTAGTTAAATGCTTATCGGCCTGACTGGGTTGTAATTGGCCAGATGGGTGATTATGAGCTAAAATAATAGCAGAGGATGTTTGCTCTAGGGCAGATTTAAAGAGTAATTTTAAATCGACACAAGTACCAGCAACACCCCCTACACTAAATTTTTCTAATTTAATCAATCGAGAAGCACGATTTAAATGAATAATCCAAAATTCTTCATGGGCTAAATCACTCAAATGAGGCCTTAACAAGTTATATGCGTCTTTTGAAGCTAATATAGTGTCAATCTGATGCGTCGTTTCAAAAACCATTCGACGACGACCTAGCTCTAAAGCAGCCACTAAAACGGAAGACTTAGCTTTTCCAATCCCTTTGAATTTCATGAAATCAAATTGATTAAAACGGCCTAATTTATTTAAATCTCCTTGTATTGAATTTAATATATCCTTTGAAAGATCTAGCGCTGATTTATTAGGAATCCCCGATCCTATCAACAAAGAAAGTATTTCGTCAATCCGTAAAGTATCCTTTCCCTTGACAGCCATCAACTCACGTGGCCTCTCCTCCAATCGAATTTCTTTAATTTTACCTCCATTAAGTAAATAATTCATCTGAACATTTTTCTTGAAGGTAATCCTTATAAACAAGAAAACCCCGCGATTGCGGGGTTTATCAATATGCTGATAATCTAAAACTATGCGGCTAATTTATTCGCCAACTTAGCTAATTTAGATTTTTGATTTGCTGCTTTGTTCTTATGAATAATGTTTTTCTTAGCTAGTTTATCTAAAGCAGATGAAACCTTTTTGTATAAATCAACCACGACAGATTTATCTGTTGTCAAACGAAGATTTTTAATCATCGTACGAGTTGACTTATGTTGATAACGGTTACGCAAACGCTTTGATTCATTTGCTCTAATACGCTTTAATGCTGATTTATGATTTGCCATTGTTTAAATAATCTTCTTCTTCTAATAAAATTGAAATGCAAAATTAAACAAAATGAATTTAAAACACAACATCCTGAACAAAAAAAGCTATCCAATACTGATTATTTTAATCGTAACATTCTATTCAAGCGGATATTCAAGCGAATTAATCAAACCTTGGGGATTTTTTGCGCATAAAAAAATAAATTCGATGGCGATATACACCTTACCCATCGAAATGATACCATTTTATAAAAGGCATCAAAAAGAAATTGAGGAACTATCCGTTTTGCCAGATCAAAGAAGATATATCATGGACAATGAGGCTTCAAGGCATTATATTGATTTAGATCGTTATAAGATTTCTGATATTCACTATACAAGCTGGACAGAAATAACAAAAAATATTCATCAAGATAGTTTAGTAAAACACGGAATCGTCCCTTGGCATATTCCCATTTTATACCAACAATTAAAATATGCGTTTGTTCGCCGAGACACCATCAAGATTATTAAATTATCCGCAGAAATGGGCCACTACATCGGAGATTTACATGTTCCATTGCACACGACATCTAATTATGATGGACAAAAAACGGGTCAAACAGGATTGCATGCTTTTTGGGAATCTCGTATTCCAGAAATATTAAATGAGGCTTTAGAGGAGTGGGTTGGTCCAGCAACATTTGTGTCTAATGTAACTAAATCAACATGGGATTGGGTAATGGAATCACATGCTCAAGTGAAAATTTTAATCGACAAAGAAGCCAAATTAAATGCCACATTTAAGCAATCAAAGAAATATACGTTTGAAAAAAAAGGAAACGCACTACAAAAGAATTATAGCCTAGAATACAGTAAAAAATATCATCAAGTACTTGACCATCAAATAGAAAATCGGTTTCAAAGTGCTTATAAACATGTAGGCGACATTTGGTATTCTGCATGGATTGAAGCTGGCCAACCCTTTTTTAAATAAAATTTTGCAATTTTACAGGATGGAAGACACAAAATTTGTACAGCTAAAACCAGGAAAAGATTCACCAGTGAGAAGATTTCATCCTTGGATTTTCTCAGGAGCTATTTTAAAACAAAGTAATCATTTAAAAGATGGAGATTGGGTCAATGTGATTAATGCAAGAGATGAGTTCTTAGGAACGGGTCATTTTCATCATGGGAGTATTTCTGTCAAAATTGTTTCTTTCCAAGAGATTACATCAAAAGAAGAATTCTGGATACAAAGAATTAAAAATGCCTATGAATTAAGGCAAAAGCTTCCATTGGAAGAAACGAATGCTTACCGGCTAATACATGGTGAAGGGGATGGCTGTCCTGGATTAGTGATCGACCATTACAACGGAGTTTTTGTATTTCAGGCGCATACCATCGGGATGCATTTGGATCGCATGGAGGTCGTAAACGCTTTAAAACATGTTTTTGGGAAAAAGATTAAAGCCATTTATGATAAGAGTAAAGAAACCTTGCCACCTGAATATGGACAAAACTGCAATAATGATTATTTAGAAGGAAAAGCTGATACTCCTCATGAAATTATAGAAAATGGGATTAAATTTTCTGTCAATTGGGTTACGGGGCAAAAAACAGGTTTTTTTATCGACCAGCGCGATAATAGACAATTACTATCGCAGTATTCAAAAGGTAAGACTATTTTAAATACATTTTGTTATTCGGGCGGATTTTCCATGTATGCGCTAAAAGAAGGTGCTAAAAAAGTGGTATCATTGGATACCTCAGCAAAAGCGATTGATTTAGTTAATGCCAATTTAGCCTTAAATGAATTCCCCAATAAGAAACATGAATCCATTGTAGGTGAAACCCTACCCTATTTAAAGAACTGTGAAGAAGAGTTTGATATTATTATTTTAGATCCACCAGCCTTTGCCAAATCAATCAGCAGTAAACACAAAGCACTCCAAGGGTATCAAAAAATTAATTATTTGGCCATTAAAAAAATTAAGAAAAACGGTCTCATTTTCACATATTCGTGCTCACAAGTAATTACGAGAGACTTATTTTATAATATGTTAGTCGCAGCAGGGATAGAGACTGGGAGGGAAATCCAAGTCATTCATCAAATGACTCAGGCCCCAGACCATCCCATTAACCTATTTCACCCAGAAAGTAATTACTTAAAAGGATTTGTATTAAGAGTTATTTAATTAACAAATCGGAAGATACGATTCCAACGAATTTTTCCAGAGAAAAGACCTTTATTAGGATCTAATGACATCCAAACAAATACAGCTTTCCCTACGATATGATCGGCAGGAACAAAGCCCCAAAACCTGGAATCAGCTGAATTATGGCGGTTATCCCCCATCATAAAATAGTAATCTTGTTTAAAAGTATAGCTATTCAATACCTTGCCATTTTGTGAAATTTTATCTCCGTCAATCGTTATGCCTTCGTTTCCTTCATACTTCTGAATAGCTTCTTGGTATAATTTGACATTTTTGGCATCTAAATTGACTGTCCAGCCTTTCGCCGGAATTTGTAATGGCCCAAACCAATCTCTATTCCATTTGAACTGCGTGGTATCATGAGGGAAAATAGCTTCAAATGCTTGTCCTTTTACATCTTTAAACGAATCATAATCAAAAGATTTAGAAAATGAAGATTTAGAAATTTCTGAAATCTTACTTGCAGATGTATTCAATTTGTATCCGACTAATTGGTTTAATGAGTCAGCCAAAGGCAACCAATCTGCTGAATCAAAACTTGCATCAGGAGAATTACGAATACCAAACTGATCAAAAAAACTTTCTTCTAATGATTCCTTGGTCTTCATAAACACAGGATGTTGCATTCTTTCGGGATTTTCCAAGGCCTTATTATTAATAAATACCTGTTGGCCCCGAACTTCAATCACATCCCCTGGTGTTGCCACACACCTTTTTACATAAAAAGTACGCAAATCTAAAGGAGCATCTCCATCCTCTTCCCAATTAGGTGCATTAAAAACAACGGCATCCCCTTTTTTAACTTCAGTGAAACCAGGCAAACGGAAAGTTGGCAAATTCAACCAGCGTAAATAAGATGGTATATTAGTGAACCATATTTTTTGATGCGTTAATGGTAGTTGCAAAGGAGTTTTTGGCGTACGGACCCCATAATGCATTTTACTAACAAACAAAAAATCGCCGACCATCAAGGAACTTTCCATGGATGGAGTAGGAATCGTATATGCTTCAAAAAGGAAAAAGCGAATAAGGGTAGCCGCGACTACTGCAAATAAAACAGAATCCAGCCATTCTCTAAAGGCTGATTTTTGCGTAGGTTTTTTTGCGTCTTTGGAATTCATCATATTATTTTTTGTGTAAATACTTATCTATTAACTCTTGGGATGGCTTATTTATGTAAGGTGAAGGGAAACCTCTTTCTACAAAATCAACATCTTCCATATTAGTATACCTTAAATGAGAGGACCACCTGATTTCATTATTCGTGATAACACCCGATTCATGAACTAATAAAGTGGAAAAAATGACAATATCTCCCATATTAACTTCAGGTTGTAATTTAGGATATGCACTTCTGTCAAATTGCACCTCAGCAAAACCATTTTCTAATTTATCTGTCAATGGCCCTAATTTATGAGATCCTGGATAAAATATGACCGGACCGTGTTCTATTTCCAAATCAATCAAAGGAAACCAAACAACAATGGAATCCTGCGAGGCCAACATTGAAACCCAATCTTGATGCAATGGCGTTTTATAGAAATGCTCAGACATAGCAAGGTTTGGATGATTGAAAAATAACATGGGCCGAGTGCACATTAAAGGCTTCGATAAACCCAAATTTTTAACTAATTCAATCAAGTCAGGATTCACGGACAATTGATATAATTCAATTAATCCTGTTTGAATCAATTTGCCACAACTAATAAAAGTGTCCAAATGATTTTGAAACAATTGGGTCATTTGAGACAGATAATCTCCCTTTATACCTAAATGATCAAATTGAATTTGGAAAATATTTTTGGCAGCCCTTTGAATATCTTCAATTAATTTGCGCTCGAAAAAACCTGGAATAACAATGACTCCATTTTCCTTTAAATCCGACTTTAATTGATCTAAATTCAACATTTCCATTAATTTAACATATCATCCATACCCAATACACCCTTTTTGCCTAAAATCCATTCTGCAGCGATCACAGCACCCAAAGCAAAACCCTCACGGCTAAATGCTTCGTGGGTAACTTCAATTTGATCCACCTTAGAAATGTATTTTACCGTATGCGTACCAGGTTTAGTTGATTCCCTCTGCGACCAAATAGCAATTTCGTCTGCACCCGGAATTTCATTATTAACCCATTTTTTCTTATTCGAATATTGACTCATGATTCCTTCGGCTATCGTAATGGCGGTCCCACTTGGCGAGTCTTTTTTCTCTACATGATGGATTTCATTCGTATAAATATCATATCCAACATGCGGTTGCATTAATTTTGCCAATTGCTTATTTAATTTGAAAAATAAATTAACACCTATTGAATAATTAGATGCGTAAAAAAAAGTTGAATCAAATGATTGAGTCGCATTTTCAACTTCAGATTTTTTCTCTAACCAACCTGTGGTACCGCAAACGATAGGAATTTGTTTCTCAATACATTTCATTATATTGGAAAATGCAGAAATTGGATTTGAAAATTCAATAGCAACGTCTACTTCTTTATTCGTTAAAGAAATTAAATCGTCCGGATTTTCAATATCTATTTTGGAAACTATTTGATGCCCACGGTCTATCGCTATGCGCTCAATCTCCTTTCCCATTTTCCCGTAACCAATTAAAACTATCCTCATCGCAATCGATTTTTTAAATTAAAAGTCAAAGATACACTAGAAAACATTCCTTTTGAAATAGGATCAAATTCAAAATTAGGTTTAATCTTTAAACTTATATCATCAGATACATCAAAAGTCTTTAAATGAGCACTTACATTGGCATCAACCACATTAAATGCCCAAGCTACTGCAATCCCTATAAAAGTATAATCCCTATTTCTTCTAAATCCGTCATTCAAACGCTTCAATTGATTTACATCCAAATCTCGAATTACCCCATCTTCATAAGGAACTGCGACTGTAGATGGCGGAACATAAGATGGATCTTCCGTATGAGGTGAAACAATGTAATAATAATCCCTATACTTCATATATCGCTGATGATTGTAATTGGCAATTAAACCTAATGTAACAAATGCACCGGCAACTAATGGTAATTTCCAATACTGCCGATTATTGATTTGCCCCCAACCAGGAATCATTAATGAGTGTAATGTACTCACTCTAGGAATTATTTTACTTTTTTTGATTGATTGTAAAGCCGCAGAATCGGTTTTATTTCCAGTTGTATCCACTCCATTTCCTTGCATTTTTAGTGAAAAAAATGCGCATAAAATCAATACGTGAAAATATACTTTTAACCCCATTAGGCTATTTTTGAACGAAAGAAATGAACTTTTCAAGTTCTTCTTTAGACTTAAATGAAACCTTCAATTCACCTTTTCCATCATCATTCATTTTTAAACTGACAGGTAATTTGAATAAGGTTGATAAATTAGCTTGCCAAGAACGCATTTGGTCCACCTTAACTTCTGACCTATCGATGGGGTTGACTTCCGTATGAGAAGATTGCCTAACAGCATCCTCCAATTTCCTAACTGACCATTCTTCTGAAATGGTTTTTAAGAATAGTGCATTTTGAATCTCCTTATTTTCTAAAGAAATTAAAGACCGAGCATGGCCCATGGATATTTTATTATCACGAATCGCAATTTGGATGTTTGCAGGCAATTTAAGCAAACGAATATAATTAGTTACCGTAGATCTATTTTTACCCACTCTAGCTCCCAAATCCTCCTGCTTTAATTGACATTCTTCCATTAATCTTTTATATGAAAGAGCAATTTCAATGGCATTTAAATTTTCTCTTTGAATATTTTCTATTAAGGCCAACTCAATCATTTGTTGGTCATCCGCCATACGCACATAGGCAGGAATTCGAGTCAAACCGGCTAATTTTGAAGCCTGGAACCTTCTTTCCCCAGAGATTAATTGAAATTTGCGTGGAGCAATTTTTCTCACCGTAATCGGCTGAATAATCCCTTGAACTCTAATGGACTCAGCCAATTCATTTAATGCCTCTACTTCAAAACGTTCACGAGGTTGAAATGGATTTGTCTCTATGCAATCTAACGCAATTTCTTCCATCAAATTCACGGAATCAAGACTTCCAGCATAATCAGAAGCATGCAAACCTTTAGCTTGAAGCTTATCAGAATCTTCCAATAATGCACCTAATCCCCTTCCCAATCCAGTTCTCTTCTTCAAATTTGACTCTTGTTTACTCATTACAATAAAAATTATATCTCTAATAAAAGACCATTTTTTCGAACAATTTCTTTAGCGAGATTTAAATAACTGATAGCTCCTTTACTTTCTGCATCATGTAAGATGGCAGGAATTCCATAACTTGGAGACTCCGACAAACGAATATTTCTTGGTATAATCGTCTCAAAAACCATATTTTTAAAATGAGAATTCACCTCATTAACTACTTGATTCGATAAGCGTAATCTTAGGTCATACATAGTCAATAAAATTCCCTCGATAAGCAATTGAGTATTTAAACGACTTTGTATAATCTTAATAGTATTTAAAAGCTTCCCTAATCCTTCTAAAGCATAATATTCACATTGAACGGGAATAATCACTGAATCAGCCGCCGTTAAACTATTGATCGTAATTAATCCAAGCGAAGGTGAACAATCCATGATGATAAAATCATAGTCGTCTTTAATTTCCTTCAGAGCTTCTTTCATTTTACCTTCCCGATTGGTTAGGTTAATCATTTCGATTTCAGCACCTACTAAATCAATGTGAGAAGGAATGATATCTAAAAAAGGAACTTCTGTAGGCATAATACTATCTTTTACCAACGAAATTCCAACCATACATTCATATATACTTTGTGAAATCTCTTTTGGATTAAATCCTAAACCAGAAGTAGAGTTTGCTTGTGGATCAGCATCAATTAGCAATGTTTTTAAATCTAAGGCGGCTAGACTAGCTGCCAAATTAATTGCAGTAGTTGTTTTACCTACCCCACCCTTTTGATTTGCAATTGCTATGATTTTCCCCATAAAAATCTAAATTTTCTTTTTGACTAATCTAAGCGACAATATTACAAAAAAGGTTTCACATCTTTGATTAAATTCCAGCCCAATAAAATCAATATTAAAAATTAAATTTGGGATTCAAAAAATATAAAAACTAAATTATCTACCTATATTGTAATCAAAATCGACCAGTCAACTATGAATCAAAATACTTCTTCGCATCCTAAAGGGCTTTACGTTTTATACAGTACGGAAATGTGGGAGCGCTTCAATTTTTATGGAATGCGTGCCTTACTATCTTTATTTTTAGTTAATGCCCTAGCCTATAAACAAAACGAAGCTTCCATCATTTATGGGGGATTTTTAGGATTAAGTTATCTAACTACAATGTTGGGTGGATATGTATCAGATCGATATTTAGGAAATCGGAATTGTATTATTTTGGGTGGTCTGACGATGGCTATAGGCCAACTTTTACTTTTTGGATCAGCGAGTACTTTCCTTGAGGGGGTCGAAACAGCCAATTTATTCATGTGGTCAGGTTTATTATTTCTAATACTAGGTAATGGATTTTTCAAACCTAACATTTCTTCCATGGTAGGTCAATTATATGCCAAAGGCGATAGTCGGCTTGATGCTGCCTTTACTATTTTTTACATGGGCATAAATACAGGAGCATTATTAGGAATGATGATATGTCCATGGTTAGGCGACGTAAAGGTAGATGGAGTTAGAAATCTAGATGCATTTAAATGGGGCTTTTTAGCAGCTGGTGGTGCAATGATGATTGGCACAATCACCTTTTATTTTTTGAAAAACAAATATTTACTGAAGCCAGATGGACAACCTGTAGGCCTAGCACCAGATTTCAATAAAGTACAGGAAGCTGACCAAGAGTCTGAAAAAGCAGATTTTACTACAAAATCTATTGGGCTTACCCTTTTAATTTTTACGTTATTGGTGTATTTATTCCATTATTTGTTTCTAACAGAAATACCAAATCCAATCAAAGATTGGGTTTATCCGGTCATTTATTCAGCCGGAATTAGTTTAGCATTTTTGATCATGACAGACAAAACCTTGACAAGCGTTGAACGTCAGAGAATTTATGTTATGTATATCATTTCATTTTTTGTCATTTTCTTTTGGTCAGCTTATGAGCAGGCAGGTTCGTCTTTGACATTTATTGCGGACCAACAAACTGATTTGAATTTCTTTGGAATTCAATTGCCACCTAGTTCGGTTCAGAACGCAAATTCATTTTTTATCATTCTATTAGCCTTTCCATTTAGTTGGTTTTGGATTTGGATGCAAAAAAAAGGTATTGAACCTAATTCACCGGCAAAGCAGGCCATTGGACTTATGTTACTAGCACTAGGATATCTAATTATTGCATTTCAAGTAAAAGATTTAGGTTCTCAAAAACTTGGCGTGGCGTGGTTGTTCATTATGTACCTATTCCATACGATGGGTGAATTGTGCCTTTCACCTATCGGATTATCTTTGGTGGCAAAGCTTGCTCCTAAACGATTTTCCTCATTGTTAATGGGAGTTTGGTTTTTAGCCAATGCGGCTGGATATGCACTAGCAGGAACTTTAGGAGCATTATTACCCCCGGTAAATGCAATTGCAACAGGTCAATTTCCAAGCTTTTTGGGTATGGAAATAAAAAACTTGTATGATTTCTTTATGCTATTTGTGCTAATGGCTGGAATAGCCTCTATATTATTGTATATATTAGCCTCTGGACCTCTTAAAAAAATGATGCATGGCATCAGATAATTAAACAATATGAACGGACCTGATCACCATTTACACGAAAAACACCTAAAAAGTTCTGATTTTATCACAGATATTGTTATCGGCATGTCAGATGGCTTAACCGTTCCTTTTGCCTTAGCTGCAGGACTTTCTGGTGCAGTAGCTTCTTCATCCATTGTGACCACGGCGGGAATTGCAGAAATTGTCGCAGGTTCAATCGCCATGGGATTAGGTGGATATCTCGCAGGTCAAACAGAGCAAGAGCATTATGAATCCGAATTAAAACGTGAATATGAAGAAGTGGAGCGAGTTCCTGAGCGGGAAAAAGAAGAAATCAGAGAGGTATTTGAAGGGTATGGCTTGACACCAGAAGCTCAAGAAATTGTCGTAGAAGCTATTTCAAAAGATAAAGACAAATGGGTTGATTTTATGATGCGATTTGAGTTGGGCTTGGAAAAACCTAATCCCAATAGAGCAAGAAATTCAGCACTTACGATAGGCATATCATACATTGTGGGTGGATTTGTCCCACTTGTACCCTATTTTTATGTAGATGATCCCAAATCTGGTCTCATTTATTCAGCAGAAATAACATTAATAGCCTTATTGGTTTTTGGGTATTTTAAAAGTAAGGTAACAGATCAAAACCCTTGGATTGGATCCTTGAAAGTTGCCTCAATAGGTGCGGCAGCGGCGGCAGCGGCTTATTTTGTTGCTACCTTATTTCAATAAATCAATCATGGCCCATTGCTGTGTCATCACCACGGGAATCGGCGCCTCCCTGTAGTTTACCAGATGGCATTACTAAAATGCCCTCTACAAGACCTATAGATGTGGAATTAGAAAATTCATATCCCTTTTGCTTTAATCGTTCCACTTGATTCGTTGATAATCGATTAAGCTCTAAACAAGTTTGTTCAGGCTTCCATTGGTGATGAAATCGAGGAAATTCTACTGCTTGTTGCATATTCATCCCAAATTCTAGTACATTAAGCACCACCTGAAAAACACTAGTAATTATAGTGGACCCCCCTGGAGTTCCTACAACCATTTTCAATTTTCCTTTTTCTGTTATGATCGTAGGTGTCATACTAGAAAGCATTCTTTTCATAGGCTGTATTTCGTTAGCTTTAGATCCAATTAAACCAAAACTATTGGGGGCTCCAGCTTTCGCTGAAAAGTCATCCATTTCATCGTTTAATAGAAATCCTGCACCACTTACAAAAACTTTGCTACCATATGAATTATTTAGCGTAGTTGTTATTGACACAGCATTGCCTTCAGCGTCAACAATAGAATAATGCGTCGTTTCTGGGCTTTCATAGCCCGGAAACTGACCTGCGTAAACATCTGAACTTAAAGTTGCCTTATTAAAATCAATCGAACTAATTCTATTTTTTATGTAATTAGTATCCAGTAAAGGCTTAAGTGGAACTTTGACAAAGTCTGGATCACCTAACCACTTTGCTCGATCGGCATATACTCTTCGTTCAGCCTCGATCATTAATTGGACCGTAGAGTCAGAGCTAGCCCCCCATTGACTCAATGGATAATTTTTAACCATTCCCATTAATTGCGCCAAAGCTATTCCTCCACTAGAAGGAGGCGGCATACCAATAATTTCATAATTTTTATAGGATTGAACGATTGGTTTGCGCCATATAGGTTTGTAAGCATCTAAATCTTTTTGTGTAATAATGCCATTAAGGTGTTTCATTTCACTAATAATGAGCTCAGCTGTTTTTCCTTGATAAAATCCTTTTGATTTATCACGCAAAATTCTTTCTAAAGTATTGGCTAAATCATCCTGAATTAAAATATCATCTTTTTTCCAATCCATGTTATTCGGATTAATCAAATAAGAATTCCCTTTATTTTCTTTTATAAAATCGGACTTATTTTTGTTTAGGCCCCTAGCTTCTTTGAGGGTAAGTGCGTGACCTTGCCTGGCGATGTCGATAGATGGCTGAATCAGTTCTTTCCAAGGCAACGAACCAAATTTTCGATGCATTTCTTCCATACCAGCAACAGTTCCAGGGACACCTACAGAAAATACACCAATTAAACTTTTATCAGGAATTACTTGACCAGATGCATCTAAGTACATATCTCTTGAACTCGCCAAAGGTGCCTTTTCTCTGTAATCTAAAGCAAAAATCTTTCCTTTAGCATTACGATAAACTAAAAAACCACCTCCTCCAATATTTCCAGCAGCTGGGTGACAAACAGCTAAGGCAAAATTTACAGCAACAGCAGCGTCGATGGCATTCCCACCCTTTTTTAAAATGGATAGGCCGATTTCTGAAGCTAAAGGATGTGTAGTAACAACCATTCCCTTTTTAGATTCGACCAATGGTTTAATAGTACTTTGGGAATAAAGTATATTGGAAATAATCAAGGTATAAATAAGGAAAAATAATTTAATTTTCATATCGAAATCTTGTGAATAATTTGACGAAATTAACAGAAAAATGATTAATGATCGTATTAAATATAAGAGGGTTTAAAAAATAAATTTAACTTTGTAATTATTACAAGATTATTTAATTAAAACGAATTAATAAAGTGGATATTTTCGAGAAAGTAGTAAAAAATATGGGGCCAATAGGCGCACATGCACATTATTCACATCATTATTTTTCTTTCCCAAAATTAACAGGTGAATTAGGCCCAAGAATGACTTTCATGGGAAAGGAGATGTTAAATTGGTCCTTAAACAACTATTTAGGACTTGCAAATCATCCTGAAGTAAGAAAAGCGGATGCTGATGCCGCAGCGAAATATGGCCTAGCGTACCCAATGGGGGCTAGAATGATGTCAGGTAATACGGATGAACATGAAGAATTTGAGAGACAATTAGCTGAATTTGTTGGTAAAGAAGACTGCTTCCTACTTAATTATGGATATCAAGGTGTCATGTCATTAGTAGAATGTATGGTTGATCATCGTGATATTATTGTTTATGATGCAGAATCACATGCATGCTTAATCGATGGAATTCGCTTACATAAAGCAAAAATGGGTGCCTACTATAAGTTTAATCACAATGACATGGATTCTTTAAGAAAGAATTTAGAGCGTGCAAAAAAGCGAACAGAGGAAACCGGTGGAGGAATACTTGTAATTACAGAAGGAGTTTTCGGGATGTCTGGGAAAGTTGGCGCGCTAGACAAAATTGTCGAAATGAAAAAGGATTTTGATTTCAGATTACTTGTAGATGATGCACATGGATTTGGTACTATGGGCGAAAATGGTCGTGGAGTGGGTGAATATTTAAATTGCACGGATGGGATTGACCTTTATTTTTCAACTTTTGCGAAATCGATGGCAGCCATTGGAGCTTTTGTTGCAGCGCCAAAAGATATCATCATGTATTTAAAATATAATATGAGATCTCAAACCTACGCAAAAGCTTTACCAATGCCTTTTGTAATTGGAGGAATGAAGCGACTTGAATTAATCAAAAAGCATCCTGAATTACGAGAAAAATTATGGGCCAATGTAAAAGCACTTCAAGAAGGCTTAAGAGAAAAGGGATTCGATATTGGCGAAACACAATCTCCAGTAACTCCCGTATTTTTACACGGTGATTATGATATTGAAGCGGTAACTAAACTCGTTCGTGACCTTAGAGAAAACATGGGAATTTTTTGCAGCATTGTTGTATATCCAGTTGTTCCGAAGGGACAAATCATGTTAAGGATTATACCAACTTCCTCGCATACGCTTGAGGATATACGTTACACGACAGAATGTTTTGCTAAAGTTCAAAAGCAACTTAAAGAGGGCTTTTATTCCAAATAAATAAGAAATAGAGAGGAAAATCAAAGTTTTTTAACTTTTTTAACTTTTTTTTGTGATTTTTAGATGGAAAAATTTGTGAGAATTAAAAATTTGTCTAAATTTCGTATTATAAAAGCCTCATATAAGGCTATAAAGACAATCTAAATATTTTACAACCTAAAAATTATTATTATGAGCAGATTTGCACAAGTGAAAGATCTAGTATTATCATTAGAATCAGATTTCGAAAAATTCTATGATAAAGGAAATCAAGCAGCAGGAACACGCGTTAGAGGTGGTCTTCAACAATTAAAAACTTTATCTCAAGAAATTCGTACTGAGGTTCAAAACCAAAAGAACGCTTCTAAGTAATTTATCAAATTGTAAAAAAAGCCTGAAAGAAATTTCAGGCTTTTTTTTTATTAAAATTTTTCCAAGTGCAAGGCGGTAGCCATACCGTCAACCATCAATTTGCCTCGTTCAAGTTCAAAAACTTGTGTTTTAATTTCGGCAACATGCTTCTCATTATTAATAGAATCAATTTGAAACTTTGCCTTATAAGTGACGCCTACAAATAAAGGTCTTTTGAACTCAGTGACTTGTTTTAAATAAACACTTCCCTGCCCAGGAAATTCCATCCCCATAACTCTTGAAAATACACTAGCAATTAAAGCTCCATGAATAATCGGTTGCTTAAACTGTGTTGTTGAAGCATAAACTTCATCCCAATGCAAAGGGTTAAAATCACCCGATATTTTACAAAATTCATTTACCTCATTCTGAGTAAATGAAAAATCAATTTCATGTGAATCTCCTATTTGATACATATCATATTATTTAATGTTAACTTTACGCCCTGAAAAATATCATATGATTTTCTTTATTATAAATATAAAATCAGGTAGCAAAAGTACGTCAAGCAAAGCTCAATTGATTCAAATATTGAATAAAATTGAAAATTCAAGTCTACATTTTACTGAATTTTCAGGTCATGGCGGTGAATTAGCGAAATTAGCGATAAGCCAACAAGTTTCTAAAATTATCGTTGTTGGAGGAGATGGTACCATTAATGAAGTGGCATCAGAGCTAATTCATACTAAAATTCCCATAGGAATAATTCCCATAGGATCAGGAAATGGACTTGCTAGACACCTGAAAATACCTATGGACTTCAAATCTGCCCTAAATAAAGCTTTACATGGGAACCATATTGCAATAGATAGTTTAATGTGGAATGAAAAACCATTTTTCTGCACGGCAGGAATTGGTTTTGACGCTTACGTGGCAGAAGAATTTTCTAAGAAACAAAATCGTGGTTTTATAAATTATATAAAATCTACCCTTAGGTCATCCCTAAGATATGTTCCAATCCAAGTTGAAATAAACAACAAAATAGAATATGTATTTTCACTTAGCATTGCAAATGCAAACCAATTTGGGAATAACGCATATATATCACCGTTATCAAATATTCAAGATGCTCATTTTGAAGTTGTTAAGATAAGTCCATTGCATTTTATTGAAAAAGCCCAACTTGGAATCAGACTATTTTTAAAAACCATTCAAACGCATCCTAAAGTAGCCATAAAATCACACGATTTATTTGAGTTTTCGATAAAAAAAGGAATATGTTATCACATAGATGGCGAATCATTAATTTCAGAAGATTCAAAGGTTAAAATAATTATTTTACCAAAAAGTTTAGTCGTCGTAAATTAGTTTACAATATTTGTATTATTATTATAATGTACTGATAATCAATT
>CAIZMB010000194.1 GCA_903933935.1 uncultured Cytophagaceae bacterium | reverse complement strand
TCAAATGAATACCTTATTAACGGCTTCGCCGCTTTGCCTCACAGATGTATGAAGCAAATTGATATAATATTGAGTAGCAAATTTATTTATTTAAAAATAAAATCAAATAATTGTTGTCTAAAATTTATTTAAAGGAACAAAAAATGAATTCAAAATCATTGAACCAAAAACAACATTGGTTCACTCCCTAGAATTGTAACCTATTATACATTTTAAAAAATATTTAAGTATAAAATACGGTCCAAAAATGTTAAAATTATTTATCAAAAGTATTATTGTTTCTTTATTTAGCTTAATAATTGGAAAATCTAAAAATGCCTTTCTAAGATATATTTTCTCCCTTTTTATCAAGCTTTGCTCATTTAAATTAAATCCTAAGGCCATAAATTTTCTTTTTATTTCTAACTCAACTAACATATATTTTTCAAGTTCGCCTTGAGTTTCAATTTTTTTTCCAATAAAAGAGGTAAAATATTCATGGTTGTTACTTAAATATTTTACATGTTCCTGAGCGATAATATTTGAAATAGTTTTTTGTTCAAAAGCTCTCTTTACAGAAGTTTGATTAGCATGAATTCTATATTGAATTAATGGTTTATTAATATTAGCTATTTCGCCATATCTAGATAAAATTGTCCACATTCTGAAGTCTTCAGCTGGTTCAAATTTAGTGTCATATTCAATTGCATTTTGCGAAAGAATATTTCTCCTAATAAAAACAGTGGGATGAGCGATTGGACAGTAATATGTCATTTCAAAAAGTAATTCAACATGATCTCGTACAGGATTAAAATCATTTTTTAAATTGATTGAAATATAGCCTCCTCCCGATAAAACGACTTTTGGATTTAAATCCATAAATTTAACTTGTTGCTCAAACCTGTCAGGGAAACTTATATCATCTCCGTCCATGCGGGCAATATATTTGCCTTTAGCAATTTTTAATCCATAATTTAAACTATTAGAAATGCCTGAATTAACTGACTTTAGTGTAAGTTTAATTCTGGGATCGTTAAATTTTTTAATTAAATCTACTGTCCCATCTGTAGAATTATCATCAATAATAATTAACTCAAAATCAGAAAATGTTTGATTTAGAATGCTATTTATAGCTTCCTGAATATAATCAAAACAATTATAAACAGGCATAATAACTGATATTATAGGTATTAAATTCTTAGCCACTCAGAAGGTATTAAATTTTGTGTCTGCATGTTATTTATAGAATTATTAAACCAAATTTTAGGCGCTACTACAATTTTCTCTTTGTTATCATTAAGCCAAGCACCCCACCAGCTGAAGCTACTATTAGCTATTATATTATGTTTACAATAGCTCATCAATCTCATATCCCAGTAACTTTCTTTCCCGACGTTATGGTCAATATAGATCACTTTTGAAGTCATTCCAATCTCTTTTTTAGCCCAATTGATATCATCAGAAAAAATAAAAAAGGTTGTATTTTGCGTAATTAGGTTTACATGCGTAATAGCGCGTTGGTAATAATTAATATCACAAAGCCCATGAAAGCTATTAATGACTTTATTTTCTAAGAAGTCTCCTCTTCTAATGTGAATTGATACTGAATTGGTAGATTTAATATTTTCTATTAAACTCAAATTGACGCCTGAAGCGGGAGATTGCCATTTAAAGTTTTCTAATAGTAAGGATCTGATTTGAATGAAATATTTTTCACTTTGAAAATAGCCCTCAAGTAAAATTTCATTAGGTAATTCAATAAATGATTCATTATAGTTAAACGATTGTTCATAATAATGCATTGGCGTTGAAATACCTAGTAAAGACATCATCGAGCTAATAAATCTATTTTTTCGATTGAAAATACTAAGCTCCTCTTTGGTAGCAATTTCTATTACAGTACCAAAGCAATCCAATTCATATTTCCTAATAGTAAAGTTTTCCTTAGCAGTACGATCATTTAGAAAGCTTAAATCTACTTTCATAGGGACTCCATGGTGCTCAGATAGAGCTTTTGCAGCTGCATACTGAAACATTTGATTTCCTAAGCCTCCCATTAACTTAACTATTATCATATAATTTGAATCAAACTGAAATTAACTGACTGTTGTTTATAATTTGATATTTACCAATTAAATTCGTCCCTGGAAAGGCCATTTTAACTTCAAATCATTTAAAATCAAATTGAATTTAAAGTAAGTAATTCATTATACATTTGTTCATATTTTAATGCTATTTCTTCCCATGTAAAATGATTTAACCAACTAGAATATCCATTTTCTTGCATTTTACTTATTTCTAATGGATCATTAAATAGCGACGACAATGATTTAGCCGATTCATTGATTTTGGCATGACTTAATCCGTTTTTATCAACTTTCGTTGGCAATAATTTGCCCCCATTAGTCCATTCAACTATCTCTCTAGCATTGCCAACGTTTGTTACTAAAAACGGCGTTTTAGATGCTATAGCTTCAAAGAGTACAATTGGAGAACACTCAATCATGGAAGGAAATAAAAAAAAATCCGATTGCTGGTAAGTAGCAATCAATTTTTGCCGATCCAAATTTAAAATAAAAACTTTATTCAACTTATTTGAGAGCCGGTGTATGAAATAATTAATTAAAGTTCTTCCAGAACCAAAATTCAATTTCTTTTGAAATGAAAAATCCTTAAACCAATGAACTTTCTCTACGAATCTATATCCTCCACCTCTTTCAAAAGTATCCCCCACAAAAATCAAAGCAACATTACTTATCCTTGAACGCAAAAAAATTCTTAAGGCTTGCTCATGTCCTTTAAAGCCTGTATATGATCCTACATGTAGAATTACTTTACAACTTTCGGACAAGTTTAAATGATTCCTAAGTTTAAAAGAATCTTTCTCCTTGAATTCTGATCTCGAAGCACCATTTGGAATAACTCTACATTCTTTAATACCGTTTTCTTCAGCAAAATTAATGTCTCTAAAATCATTGGATAAAAAAACATTCATGTCATACTGTTTCATCCAATATTTCATTTTTTGAAAGTATGATGAATAGGAGGGATTTAACAGCCCGGAGAAGCCAGTTGGGACAAACACTTTTTTTCCTTTTAATTCGGACAATATATTAAGACACAAGTCTGTGGCCCATTGTTGTGCAGCAAAATTTGTTATTACATCAAAATTTGAGTTTTTTAAAAAAAACATGTACTCAAAGGGGTCACCTATAATACCGCAAACACTATTACCACTAAGCTTGAAAGACTTAATCTTAACCCCGTTTATTATATCGCTTTGACGTGAATGCAAATAAGATGTAGCAACAGTAACATCATGGCCTGCCATAGCTAAGTTTTCAGAAATTTGTCTAACAACTTCTGACATTCCATTCTTTTCAGGAAGATAGGATTCTACTGTATGTAGTATTTTCATGAAAAAAAATTCTTAAATCTTTGGATAAAATCAATTTCATTTTCTTCTATAAGCTTTAAATAAGCTTTTTTTGCGCTATTATATTCCTTAGAGGTTTGGTTTTTATTGTACTGTAGATAATCTTCTAAAACGGTCAACTTTTGTTCTTTTTCTGATCGAGATTCAGATCTTAAACTATTTTTAGGATCATCCCTATAATTCACTAAGCCTTCATGACAATAAGCCCAATTTGTATAAGTAGCAGTTTTTAACCAATAAGAATAGTCATCACAATCACTAAAATTTAATTCTTCACGGAAGAATCCAACTTTTTTGATTACAGAACTATGAATTAAAGCTGAGCTACAAATTATTTTATTTATAAAAATTAAATCATCAAATGTAATTATTGGATTGACATGCTTGAAGTAAAGTTGATTTTCCAATCCTCTAACTAATCTAAATGCATTGGAGCAAACAGCATAGCAATTTTTTCCAATTGAAAGTTCTAGTTGTTTTTCTATCTTTTCGGCACTCCATGAATCATCACTATCCAAAAATGCAATCCATTCTCCCTTGGATAATTTAATTCCTCTATTACGAGGAACAGCTGGTCTCCCAGAGGGTGGGCCTGTAATCCATTTTACTTTCGGATCATTAAACGCAAGAACTATATTTTCAGAATTATCTGTTGACCCATCATCACAAACCAAAACTTCATACACAGGATATGTTTGCTCTAATACACTTCTAATCGCTAATGCTAAAGTTTTCTCCCGATTATATGTGGGTATTATGACAGAAATTTCGATCATTTATTTTTTGTAATTGGTATTCTAGGTGCTTCTTATAATCCTCTATCTATATTTTTAATTCAGATTACTTTTGAAATTAACTACCTATTTTGTAATAAAAATTTATAAACAGTTTATAAGATTTTTATTTTATTTAAACTTTTACTACAATTTCATCGATAATATTTTAGGTACCTATTCATTTATAATTACTTGCTTTCTTAACCTTAAAACAAAAAAACAATAATTCTTAAAGAATTAGGAAATCTTTAAATTCAAATATTTTAAATATGCAATGCGATAATTGGCAATTAGAAATTCTAAAATCAATTTTATAATTGAAGCCGCTGTCCACGGATTAAAGAAATACTTTTGGGTATGGAAACTATTCCATTATTAAAATGTCTTATCATTTACAAAAATTGGCCCAATATGCATTTTCAAGATAATCTTGATTTTGAAAATTGTAAGTTCTAAATAACTCATCTTGATTTAGATGATTTAAATCATCCCAATTATCCACTAATAATACTGGCATATTAGTATAAAGCCTTTCAAATTGACCTTCTCTTTTTAATACGGGAATTCTTTTCAATTTCAATATTTCCCAAGTTCGATGGCAATCTAATCCATTTCCCCTAGGACTTAAAACAAATTTATGTTGTTGTGTTTTTTTTAGGTAATCGGCGTAGGATAAGTTAGGTAGGTCAATGTTAACATAACTAGCCTTTAATGAAAAATTAAGGCATTCGTTTCTTTCTTTTAAATTTGTACTTAGATTACAATTAAAATACACTGTTTCCGTGGGTTTAATTTCAAGTTTCGAAACAATCTCGATATATTTTGTTTTTGATCCGAATGTTTTTTCCCATTTTTTGTTCTCAAATCCAATTGGTATTGGAATGACACTTCGATTTTTACTGTAGGAATTTTGAGCGTACCATTTTTTAAAACAAGTAAATAAATCAACATTTATCCCCATTTCGTCAAATGCATCACCATCACACACATAAAAATCGCTATTATGCGTGATTATTGTTAAATTATTCTTTTGATTAAGTATATCTTTAAATTGTAAAAGCTGATGCGTATCACAATAAACAGTGTCACCATTTTTTATACTATGGGGATTACAAAACAAAATATCGTAATAAATTAAAATTTTATTCGCGAAATTTGGAACGTGCTGCCCTCTAAACAATTGTTTGTTTTGAGTAATGAAGCTGTATGCATTATCACAATGATTTAATAATTTATAATTTAAATATTGTAACTGATTCATCCGAAGTGAAATTATTTACTTTAAAAAAAGCTTAGTTTTTTTTGAATGAATATGTAAATTTATAAGAGGATACTTTTCCCCATCTCTAAGAACATAAGGCTTGTCTTCGATCATTAAAGGAGTAATGTTTTCATTAATGATTTGCTCTCCGATGATGTGGCTTTTTTGGGTAAATCCTGGTTGATGACCGGCATGAGTACCCCCCAAATACTGCCCATAAGACGAAGGGTCAAATAAAAAATTAGCCTCTTTACTAGGTATAATATTAAGAGTTTTAATCAACTCTGGTTTTCTCTTAGCTATCCCAGCCAAAAGTTGCATTTCATTTGGCATATCAACATAGTAAAAGTATCGTAAAAATGGATTGAATATTAACTTATAAAGAATTTTACATATGGCTTCAGTTTTAGCCAAAGATCCAAACCTAGAAAATCCAAAAACATATTCATTTTTATTACAAGGAGTTATGTATAAACCATCGAAATCTGAAATAGTAGGTTCAAATTCACTTGAATCCATAAAAAGTAGGACGTCTGAATCAAAATGATAACAACTGGATATATCAAGAAATTTTATTGCATCTCTGATTAAAAATATTCTAAAAATTGATGCCTGCCAAAGTGGATTTACATCTTTTTTAAAAAGTTTCATTTTCATTATACTCTTTGACTGCTTAGAAATGATTTTTTCTACTGGTATAATATTGACACCATCAATCATAATATTTTGATCCGTAATTAGACTAATATTTGCCTTAATCTCAACATTTTTGATACTTTGGATTGAATCCAATAAATATTCAGGAGGTTCTTGTCCAGTATGATAGTATATATAATAACTCAATCGATACCTCTTCTGTAAGCATGGCATGAAACAAAATCATAGCTCACTTTTAAATTTGTTAAATCCTGCTCAGTAGGAATAAAAGAAATATCAAGCCAATTAAGTTGGCGATTTTTGCATAAATCAGGATTGTTCAAAATCATATAATTTGCATATAGGTCCCATTCACTAAAACAAGACCCTTGATTATAATCCAAAATATCAAGAATGGCATCTGCGAAATTTAGATTAAATCTAATCTCGATTTCTTCAATTAATTTATTGATTTTTTCTTTGTTGAATATCATATGATGACT
>CAIZMB010000193.1 GCA_903933935.1 uncultured Cytophagaceae bacterium | reverse complement strand
TGCGGAACAGGCGTATGCCAAAGAATTTATTGAATCATTCCCTGAAAAATGGGATACGCTTGTAGGCGAGCGGGGAGTAAAACTTTCAGGGGGTCAAAGGCAACGAATTGCCATTGCTCGTGCGATCTTAAAAGATCCTAAATTTCTAATCTTGGATGAAGCTACCAGTGCGCTCGATTCTGAATCAGAAAAGTGGGTACAATCTGCCTTGGAAGAATTAATGAAAAATAGAACGAGTTTGATTATCGCACATCGCTTGTCGACGATCAGGTCAGCTGATAAAATAATTGTGATGGAATCTGGTAAGATTGTTGAGATGGGTTCACACGAAAATTTGATGGCAAAAAAACAAGGGGTTTATCAAAAAATGGTCAAATTGCAAACTGAAAATTTATAATTAAAGACATTGGATCAATTAGAACGACATTTAACGGATTTCAAATTAAGACCCACAGCATGCAGAATTGAGGTGCTTAAGGCATTTGAAGGAGTCAGTTTTGCATTGAGTCAAGGTGATATTGAGTTAAAATTACAAGCGGCATTTGACCGAGTAACTATTTACCGAACGCTGAAATCTTTTTTAAGCCAGGGCTTGATCCATAAAGTTTTAGATGATCAAGGTGGTGCAAAATATGCGCTTTGTAAGGATTTATGTCATCAGGGGGAACATGTTCACCAGCATGATCATGTACATTTCAAATGCAATGAATGTGGTCAAACAATTTGTTTGGAACATGTTATCATCCCCAAAATTCAATTGCCAGATAAATTCTTGAAGCAAGAAAGTAATTTACTCATTCAGGGAGTCTGCCAGGATTGCAATATTGCCTAGGATTTGATAAACTCTTTGATGGAGTTAATGGCTATCGGATTAATCATATACCGCTTTTGTCTACGGTCTAACACGGAATCTTGTCGTTGAATCGTATCGTGGCAATTGGTCAATAAGGCTAACTTAACATTCGCTTCCTTTACAAATGCACTTCTTTTATATCGCTGTGCATCATGAGCTAACGTGGTTAATCCCAAAATTGAATTTGTTTCATCCACATCTATTCCTCCGGTTTCATAGGTCTCTACCAATCTATTTAGCAATACAATGGTCGAATTATTCACTAAGTTACTTGAAAAATTTAATTCATTAACATACTTAAAACGCATTAAAAATAATGATTTTGCCTTTTTAAAAACTCCCCCCATAATGAGCGAAATAATCAAAAAACATAAAAACCAGGTGAAGCTATCAGATTGGTACCATATTTCATCATTGATAAAACCTACAGACTTTGCATTTACAAATAAATCATCCATATTTTCCAACTGAAAATCTTCAAAAACATCTTTTTCACTTTGATTAGATCTAATATTTAACAAAAGATTACGATTTCCTAAAACCACATTTCTTGGCCCTCCGGTAGGCTCAATTTGAAATTTGGAAAATCTGTTCGTGACATCTTTGTATAAAAATAATTCCAACGTCCTTGCATTAATTGCATAATATTGATTAAATCCACTAAATGGAATTGCAGGGATTATAAAATATTTACCCGTAAAGTAATTAGTGAAATGAGGCAATATGGCTATTTTTTCAAATAATTCTAAGAATTCCTTAGAATAAACCATCCCGGATTTCGTCCAAGTACTCTTTTTAAAAGAATATACATAAATCGATTTGTCCCTAAAAAAAGCACCATTATTTATATTAACATCATGTGTATAATTCATAAAAGAAATTAACTCATCTTTTTCAGGTATGTATGCGACGAATCCGCCATAAATTCCAAATGGAGGTGTTCCATTGGATGAATAGGCCTCCCACTCTTTGCTCTTTTCATCAAAATAAATAATGTGGTTATTCGTGCGCCAGAATCCATACCCACCAACAGAGTGAAGAACCCCTTTCCGAAAAAAAT
Organism: uncultured Cytophagaceae bacterium; assembly: GCA_903933935.1. Lineage (GTDB taxonomy): Bacteria > Bacteroidota > Bacteroidia > Cytophagales > Spirosomataceae > Aquirufa. The sequence continues at coordinate 3,231 of CAIZMB010000193.1, read as the reverse complement.
GATAGGCGTGGCAATTATCCCCGCGGTAAAAGGTCTTATCCAAGCGCTTAAAAACCATTGTTTTTAAGTCAAATACATAAAACTGGTTTGTACAATTAGCGATGAAATAAACCTTACTTGAATCCAAAGAAGGAATTTGGCTTATTATTATATTTTTAGGTAAGCTAAAAAAAGTAAGGCTATCAAATTTAACAGCTTTGACAATCCCCCACTTACCTTCTTTTTGAAATTTTTCTAAGTTGCTTGAATTACTATTAATTCGATAAGCCGACTTTTCATTATGCTGTAAAAAATAATAAAAGTCAGCCCGAGTTTGCAGCCCGATTTGGAGCAAGATCAAAAGCAATAATGCGCGTTTAATATATAATCCCATAAAAACTAAACCGATAAAAATTTAAATGAGTCTATCCCTTAAATAAGATTAATGCATTGGGATTTGATTAAACTCAACGGGTGATTTTTTAGCATCTTTAAATGCTGCTTTAGGTTTTATACTTAGGATTTGGAATAACTCCTGGTCAGATTTAGCGTCAGGATTAGGCGTTGTCAACAACACATCGCCAGAAAAAATGGAGTTTGCCCCCGCCATAAAACAAAAAGCCTGCCCCTCGTAATTTAATTCTAAACGGCCTGCGGATAATCTAACCGCCGACTTTGGCATCATAATGCGAGCTGTAGCAATCACCCGAACTAAATCCCAAACAGAAGCTGTTTTTTGGTTCTCAAATGGGGTTCCTTCCACGGGAACTAGATTATTTACTGGAACGGATTCTGGATGCTCAGGAAGATTGGCCAATGTTAATAACATACCCATTCGATCGTCAGTAGATTCACCCATTCCTATGATACCTCCGGAACAAACGGACAATTTCGCTTTTCGAACATTGCCTAAAGTTTCTAAACGATCATCATAAGTTCTTGTCGAAATAACATCGTCGTAATATTCTTCGCTGGTATCTATATTGTGATTGTAGGCATATAAACCCGCATCTTTTAATTTCTCTGCTTGCTGCTCAGTCAGCATTCCTAATGTGCAACAAACTTCCATGCCTAGAGAATTAACTCCCTTCACCATATCTAAAACGCGGTCAAAATCTTTATTATCACGCACCTCGCGCCAAGCAGCCCCCATACAAAAACGGGAACTTCCGTTGTCTTTAGCACGAACCGCAGCTTGAATCACCTCCTCATAAGGCAATAACTTCTGAACTTTCACATTCGTATGATAGCGTGCGGCCTGCGAACAATAGGAGCAATCTTCAGGACAACCTCCTGTTTTTATAGAAAGTAATGTACTTATTTGAACCTCGTTAGGATCATGAAATTGGCGATGAACGGTAGCAGCCTGATAGACTAAATCTAAAAATGGCTGGTTAAATATCTCCTCAACTTCCTTACGTGTCCAATTAGTACGAATCATATCTTCAAAATTTAACAAATATAAACGCTTAGATTAAGAATCCATACAAAATCTACTCAAATTCCATCAAGTAAGGCATTAACGCTAGATAGCCTTCTCGTTTCTTCATACGTTCCATCTCCAAAATTGGTTTTGCCCAAGGCATGTTTAAAGCCGCAAATTTCTGAGTCAAAGAACTTTCCGACATCGCAGAGGAGATCAATTGGTCTAGGAATGATTTTGCTTTTGGATATACAACCACTTTGTAGGCTCCCGGCTTTAGCTTCACTTTTTTTGCAGCTATTTCTATAGCCACATCCAATCCACCTAATTCGTCCACTAACCCTATTTCTTTGGCTTGAATTCCAGTCCAAACTCGGCCTCCAGCCAGAGATTTCAATTTTTCAATACTCATTTTTCTACCTGAGGCAGCCTTTGACGTAAATGTCTCATAGCCCTGGTTGACCATATTTTGTATCACGGATTTTTGAAATTCTGTTAACTCCCCCAAGGAATTCATGAAATTAGAATTCGCATGTGTATTCACATAATCTTGCGTGATACCAATCTTATTGCTTAAGAACCGATCAATATTTAACCATTGGGCAAAAATTCCAATGGATCCTGTCACGGTGGTAGGCTGTGCCACGATGGTATTGGTACCCATAGCCATGTAATAGCCACCTGAAGCCGCATAGTCCGACATAGATGCCACGATGGGTTTCACTTTTTTGGCTAATTCGATCTCCCGCCACATCTCATCCGAAGCTAATGAAGAGCCCCCTGGAGAATCAATTCGAAGGACAATCGCTTTGATGGATTTATTATCTCGCAATTTCCTTAACTCTTTCACAAAATCATCTGACCCAATATTTTCATCACCACCTTTTGATCCTACGATTTCACCTTCGGCAACTAATACCCCTATTTTGTCCGTTCCTTCAACCGCCTTTATCGGATTTTTTGCTTTCAGATAATCGGCCAGTTTGATAAAAGTCAACTCATTTTTTGCCTTTATTTTAACCGCTGATTTTAAAAGTGATTCAAATTGATCCCAATACCCTAATTTAATCATGCCTAACTTTTCAGCATTTACAGGGTTCATGGCCAAAAGACTATCCGCAATTTGATTCAGTTTACTGGCCGGTATTTTTTTGCTTAATGAAATTTTAGAAAACACTTCGCGATTGATTGAGCTGATAAATGATTGCGTCTGCATTTTATTTTCAGGACTCATGTTTTCGCGAATAAAAGGCTCGACGGCAGATTTATATTGACCTACCCTGAAAACCAATGGCTCAATTTCCAATTTGTCAAATGCCTTTTTATAAAACATATATTGAACACTAATCCCATTAAAATCTAATAAACCCGATGGATTCAAATATGCTTCATCAGCAACGGATGCAATATAAAAGCCTTTTTCAGAATAGGAATTCGCATACGCATAAATGAATTTACCTGAGCGCTTAAATTTTTCTAAGGCATTTCTGATTTCAGTTAATTTAGCATAACCGGCCATTGGAAAACTAACATCTAGGTAAATGCCTTTAACGTTGGTGTCTATACGTGCGCGTTCAAGAGCTGATAAAATTTGAATCAAGCCTATTTTTTCGGTACTTTCAAAAAAGGGATTGGGGATGGTAGCGAATGGATTATCGTCTTCTGTACTTGCGTTTTCAACGATAGGCCGATTTAAATCCAATTTAAGAATTGAATTTTCTTTTACTTCGAATTCTGATTCGCCTCCGCTCATAGCTGCACCGATGCCAACAATCATCAGTATACTGATAATTAGAAAAAGGAATAAGCCCATTAGGGTTGCTAGGGTG
>CAIZMB010000192.1 GCA_903933935.1 uncultured Cytophagaceae bacterium | reverse complement strand
TGTTTTTGATATTCCCTGTTCCTGATAATGCAATGTGATTGTACCTTTCCAATCCTCACTTAAAGGAGTAAAATGATAGGTTAATGCACCATTTAATGGCTGCACAATTTGTTGAATATAAAAATCTTTAAGTTGACGTGCGCGCGGCTCTATGTACAGCGAGTTTTCCCAGTCTTCCAAACGGTCTGCCTCAAGGTTTATTTTCTTTTTATTTTGTTCGGATTTTTTGAAAAAATGCTGGTTCCAAGCGGAAACTGTGGCCATTGAGTCAAGAATAATATACCCTTTCATGCCTGGATTTCGAACAAAATCAACCACGGGATACCAAATTTGCTTGTTGGGCAGAGGATTAGGCAATACCGTTTGTGGCTCAGGATGTTCGTTTGAAACATCAGTAATCTTCGTTATTCGAGTATTTCGATCACTTCTTATTTGAATTTTTACGTCGTGAACGTTAGCCCCTAAGCTCGCATGAAGCGTAATTCCGGCTCCATCCTGACCCCAAGAAATCTCATGTTGATTAGCTTGCGCAAACAATATCTTTGAGGACAATAGGAATAAACTGAGGAATATAAATCTCATTTTTTATTTTTTTGACGGACTAATGCTTCTAAAAAATAGTAATCAGCATACACAATGGGCGCATCTACTTCAAATCCATTTGGTAAACCACCCGTGCTATGTTTTAAAAGAAATCCATGGGTAGAAGATGCCACAGGGGCTAGGTAATCTGAAGAACTAAGGCTTGCTAAGATCTTGTCTGCAAATCCTTGGTAATAGTTTTTTTTGTAGGGTTGAAGGTTTGCCAATTCGTATAAAGCGGAGGCAGTTATTGCCCCGGCGGAGGCATCTCTAGGGACATGAGGGATTTTAGGGTCATCAAAATCCCAATAAGGTACAAGGTCAGAAGGTAATCGTGGATGATTTAAGATGTATTGAGCAATGTTTTCAGCTAAATTCAAATATTCCTTTTTTCCTGTTTCTCGATAACATACCGTATATCCATACAATGCCCATGCTTGGCCTCGCGCCCATGCAGATGCGTGCGCATAGCCTTGATGCGTATTTTTCTTAACCACTGCACCCGTTTTAACATCGTAATCTAATACATGGTAGGAACTAAAATCAGGCCTAAAATGATTTTTCATGGTCGTGTTGGCATGTGAAACAGCAACCTTGTAAAAAGCTGAATCTTTTGTTTCCTTAAAGGCCCAAAACAATAATTCTAGGTTCATCATATTGTCGATGATCACTGGGTTAGCCCATTTGTCCCGACTATGATCCCAGGAACGAATGACACCTGTGATGGGGTTGAATCTTTTTATATTGGTTCTGGCCGACTGGATTAATATATCGCGATAGGTAGCATTGTTAGTTAAACGAAACCCATTCCCAAAACTTGTGAACATCTTAAAGCCCATGTCATGGGTTCCAGCATTCATTTTCTCCTTCTCTAATGGAAGCGTGTAGTTTTCTGCTTGGGCAGCCCACTTTTTATTTCCAGTTAATTCATATAAATACCACAAGCCCCCTGGGAAAAATCCTGAACACCAGTCTTTTGAGGCAACTAAAATCAATGAATCGTTGCGCACGGTTCTTGGACTCACCTTATCGCTGTTTCTTGAAGCAACTCGGGCCGACTCCCTCAGTGCATAATCCATTTGAGATTCTATTTTTGTGATTAGGCTGGCTTGTTGCGCCGCGCCGGAAAAACATAAAAGAGTTAAAATAGCAATGTATTTTTTCATGATCTATAGATTATATTTTCAGTTTTTGTATTGACCATAATGAATTGCAGAATCGCAAAAAGATATTTTGCTGTTTTCATAGGTTTGGAGAATGCAATGATAGAGGGTGTAAATTAAAAATAACTCCCCAATTAATAGGGAGTTATTTTTAAAAATACTAAAAAAAATGATTATTTAATGGAAGGGTTATTAACTAACTCCACATCAGGTAAATACAATGTAAATCGAGCAATGCTACCTCCTGTAGGAGTTTTTCCAGCTGCTTTCGCTACTGCATCCGCACGTCCTGTTCTCACCATATCCCACCATCTTTTACACTCATAGATGAATTCATATCCTCTTTCTTGGAAAATCAAATCGTCAAAAGCTGTTTTGGATAATCCTGCAGGAAAGTCAGCTAATGTGCTTGACTTAGCTAAGTCTACTCCATATCCTCTTCTACGAACTTGGTTTACCGCATCATAAGCTGCTTGTGTTGGACCATTTAATTGGTTTTCACATTCAGCAAAAATCAAATAAGCTTCAGCAAAACGATATAAATAATAATCATTTCCAGCAGCTGTTTCCTCAGGTGCAGCACCATCTCTGAATTTACCAAACATGAAGGAAGCTTGAGGAATCAAATTGGCTCTTACTTTTACACCTTTAATGGTAATGGTATCGATCAAATTCCAAGTTCTACGTAGATCTTTCCTGTCCCAATCTCTGATTAAAGGAGCATTTCTACACATTAATGCGGAGATTCCACGAGCGGCAAGACCAGCATCTAATGCTCTTCCTTCGAAAGCATAGGTTGGCAAGAATGAGCCTAATGCTTTTTGCTGTGAAAATTTGATCGCAAAAATTTCTTCAGAGTTCGTTGGCGTAGAGGGCGAATATAAAGTCTCTAATGATTTTACTAAATCATAACCATACGTTGCTTTGTTGTCGATTACCTCTTTTGCTTTTAAACGAGCATTGGTATAATCTTTTTTCCATAAATAAATATCAGCAAGCATCATTTTGGCTGAACCTTTCGTCGCTCTACCTGTATTAGCTTCAGGAACTTTATTAGGTAAATTAGCTTCACAAAAGATTAAGTCCTTAGTGATTTGATCGATAATAATGCTAGAGTTTGTTAATGGTAAGGCTGTTCCATCAGAATTTTCGATCGGAGACAAACGTAAAGGAACGTTTCCATGCATACGGGTCAACCACCAATAGCACAATGAACGAACGAAATAAGCCTCCGCTTTGTAAGGTGCTTTGATGTTTTCTGCAAGTGACTTATCATCTTCAATCGCTTTGATGATCAAATTTGATTTTCCGATGGCTTCATAGAAAGTTGTCCATCTTGCTGCATTATCATTTCTTTGAGGCTCAAAATTATAGTTCATATAATTAGTTCCACCTCCAGCAGGCAATTGGCAATACTCAGCTAAACCTTCGATATCCCTTGTTAAAGTAGATTCCCAGAGACGACCACGAGAACGTGAAAGTGGCTCATAGGCCCCGATGACAAACGCATCTAAAAGAGGCTTGCTTAATGTTGAAATTTGATAACGAGCGGGAGGAATTTCTTCTAAAAATTTCTCGCAGCTTGAAAGTGATCCCATCATGAAGATCATTAAAATGGGAATTATTTGTATGTTTTTTATCTTTTTCATAACCTGAATAATTTAAAATTTTAAAGAATTAAAAGTTGACGGTTAAACCTAAAGTAACCGTTTTAGAACCTGGATATGCACCATTGTCAACCCCTTGTTGGAGTGAGTTTCCACTAAATGCATTTACCTCAGGATCATATCCTTTGTAATTGGTTATGGTAATTAAATTATTACCTGATAAATAAATATTGGCAGACTTGATAAACTTAGTATCTCCCAAAGGCAACGCGTAATCGATACGGATATTACGTAGACGAATATAAGATCCATCCTCAATAAACAAATCAGATCTTCTGTGAATACTTGAAGCTCTTGGCTTTGGATAGTAGGTATAAATTTCCGCTGAGCGATTGTAAATTGGCGTAGGAGTAGCCGCTGTAAATAACATTTGATTATCAATGCTATTGCCTTGAACACTTGACCAAGTCATCATAAAATTCAAGCGCTTATATTTTAAACTCGTATTTAAACCTATGATGGTCGATGGATATGGATTTCCAATGTACTGGTTATCACGGCCATCAATAATTCCATCTGCATTTACATCCACAAACGCCATTTCTCCATCAGCTGCATACCCATTGAATTTAGGTCCGTAAAAAGATGATAATGGATCACCCGGAGTAATTCTAGAGTTACCCGAACTAAATGGCAAGTTGTTTTTAGTAGCAACTACCTTGTTCTTGTTGATGGAAAGGTTGGCGTCGATAGACCAACGAAGATCCTTGGTCGCGATTAGATCAGTGCCAATTTCCAATTCAAATCCTTTGTTTTCTACTTCGCCCACGTTGTCAATAATCGTATTATATCCAGACGATGGAGGTAGTTGGACCGTCGCTAATAAAGAAGTCGTGTTTTTTACATAATAATCTAAAGTAACGCGATATTTGTCATTTAAGAATCCAAAATCTAAACCTGCATTAGACTGAGTTGTTGTTTCCCAAGTCAAATTATCATTTGGCAATGTAGGTGATAATCCTACCGCTAAACCAGATCCTGCACCTTGTGCCGTATTGATAACGTTTCCAATCAATAATGATTGATAAGGTTGAATCGCAGGGTTTCCAGATTGTCCCCAAGTAGCACGAACTTTAAGGTTTGAAATAGCCGTTACATTTTTCATGAAGGGCTCTTCAGACGCCTTCCAAGCTAAACCCAATGAAGGGAAAACTCCATATTTCTTATTCTTACTAAATACGGAAGCACCATCTCGACGAATACTTGCCGTAAATAAATAGCGGTCTTTGAAGTTTAAACGTACCCTTGAAAAACCTGAAACTAAGCGGTTTGTGATAATGTCAGTAACCGGTTTTGAAACTGATCCTGCTGCCGCAAAGCTATAATTTTTCAAATCATCTGAAATGTATTTAGATCCTAATAAATTGATGATGTCTTGTTGGGCCGATTGGACAGAACCCCCAACAATACCTTCAAACTCCAAATCACCAAACTTCTTTTTGTATTCCAAATAATCTTCAGCCACTACATTTAATGAGCTTGTCGTTGTTAATTGGCCTATACCCACCCCAGAACTTAATTGGGCTAATACAATTGGGAAATATAAATCCGCACGTGCAGAAAAATAATCACCACCTATTCGTGTGGTATTAACTAATCCCTCAGCTAATTTAACATTGAAATCCATACCGCCTTGAAAACGAACCACCGTATTGCGATCTAATGATTCCTTCGTAAATGCTAATGGATTTTCAACGTCGATTCCACTGAAAGAAAAAGGCCGAGGATTTCCATATGTACCATCTGCATTATAAACAGGTACTGTAGGAGATGCTAAAACCATAGCACCTACACCATTTTTACCTGTATATCGAGTTGGCGAGTTATCTGAAGCAGAGAAACCATTTGAAACAGTTCTAGATGCCGTCATATAAGTTCTTAAGCTAATTCTTGAATTCAACTGAGAAGTTAAATTGAAACGCATAGATCCTCTATTGAAATCAGATCCTTTGATAATTCCTGGTTGGTCTAAGTAGTTTCCAGAAACATAGTACTGTGTTTTATCATTACCACCTGAAAAACTCAACGTATGATTTTGCTGTAAGGCTGAACGCAATACTTGATCTTGCCAATCCGTTTCTGCATTCGTAGCTTTAGTTACTTCAGCAGGAAGTGCAAGATTTGAATTGGTATAATATTGCTTGATAAAATCAAGCATTTGAACTCCATTCATTAAGTTCAATTTTCTTTGGATGATTTGATTGGTATAAGTGGATTCGTAGGTAACGCGACTCACACCTGCTTTACCACTTTTAGTCGTGATTTGAACCACACCATTCGCTCCTCTTGAACCATAAATCGCAGTGGCTGATGCATCTTTTAATACTTCAATACTTTCGATATCACTTGCATTAAAAGAGGACATTCCGTTCATAGCTCTGTTGTCATTGTTGTATTGAGGTACTCCATCAATCACAAAAAGTGGCTCATTACCACCCGCGATGGAAGTTACTCCACGTACACGAATGGAAATACCTGCACCAGGTTGACCAGAACTTTGTTGAACCTGAACCCCTGTCATTCTTCCCTGCATCGCAGATTCTACACTGACCACTGGCATTTCTTGAATCGTTGCTGATTTAATGGAAGAAGATGAACCTAAGAAGTCCTTCTTTTTTTGATTTCCGTAACCCGTAACGACAATTTCTTCTAAGGACTTAGCGTCTACAGCTAATTGGATATTTAGAACAGATTGATTGGCAATTTTAACTTCCTGAGACTTATAGCCTACAAAAGAGAATACTAAAACGTCTCCAGGATTTACGTCAATCGAATATTTTCCGTTAACATCTGAATTTGCTCCAGAGGATGTGCCTTTTTTGGCAATCGTAACTCCGGGCATTCCAGCTCCGTTTTCATCAGTTACAGTTCCGGTTAGTTTGGTAGCTGCCACTGCACTGAGGTTCGTCGAACCAAGGGTGTAAAACAACGGCATTGCAAAGGCCATCGTGAATAGGATGCTCCAACGAGCTACCCTGTGTTTCATGGGGTAAGTTTTTTTCATCAAAAAATATTTTTTAGGATTTAACTAATATTGAATATTTAATAATTGACTTAATTAATAAATATCCTTAAATAATGATACTGATTTGTAGGTCAATACCCAAAATAATTGACCGATATTTTTACCGTAAACGTTTACGGCGTCAACAAAATAGGATAGATTTGGGTGATTTATTTTTTTAAACCCCTAAAATAGATTCATTTTATGAATATGGATTTAATTAAATTGAATATAAAAAATTGAATTATTCCAATAAAAAAAAGGTGTTGCGATTTAAAACGCAACACCTTTTAAGCAATATTTTTGAAATTTATTGAATCGTAAACTGATAATTTCCTTGTAATCCTTTTTCTTTTGAAGTGAACACAATTCTTTGAACGGGTCTATTCGCCCACTTGGTTTTAAAACTTTTATACTCGGGTCCATCAGTCGAAGGGAGATCCACCGCCATCGTCCACTTTTTAGCATCATACGTCAGTATATGTTTGTCTCCTGTACTCGTAGTCAAATTTAATTTCCCGGGTACAGAAGAATCAATCGCACACAAAGTCATGAAGGCTTGTTGGACCCCTTGCTTATTTTCAGAAAGCTCAAACTGATCTTTGATTTCTACTTGACCTTTCACTTTATTCAATTGCAAAGTTCTTTTCCACGTTTTAATTCCTGCTTCCGCTGGATAGGCTTTCGCTAAATCCAAAGACATTCCCGCCGCTTTTTCATTCATGAAATTACTCACTGCGCTGGCTTCAAACTCCCGACCTGCCTTTTGACCAACGCCATTTATGAATGGTAAGTTATGGTATTCAGATTGAGTAAACCATAGTGAATAACGCTGCGCAGAAAAAGTCCTGGCCGTATAGTTTCCTCGGCCTGCGTCGATAATAATAGGTTCGCCTTTCGCATAATAGACAAAATCGCCCACATCATTGTGGTTATGCGACTCAGCATTATGCCCACCATGTGCCGCAAAAAACAAGTCTTTATGTCGTGCGGTCACTACTTGGATGTCGTTAAACCAATAATCGGCAAGCTCCGGATGAGCTATTTTTTCCTTTGGCATGGAACTAAAAGCCATTAAATTCCAAAGATGTCTGTGTTTTTGATATCCTGTCATACTGATGGCCGGATCAAAATTTTGTGTAGCCCACTGACCAAAAGCCATCAAAGGAGCATCATTTAGCGCCTTACCAAAACGATAGAGCATGATGCCATCTGGTTTCAAGGTAGGATCCGCATCGGCAAAATTCACGAAGTAGTCATTGGAAATATGCATTTTGTATACATATGAGGCCATTTTTTGGATGAATGGCTCTTTGTAAATTTCACATTTTTCATTGGTCGCCGAAGCCAGTACCTGAAGGGCATCAAAAGCACTTGCTCCCGCGGCAAACCAATACGATGGACCTTCATCGCAACCCGCATCATCTCCTAATCCATTAAAGTATAGATCTAAGTAGTTCATGTGGGTATATACATGTGAAAGCCGAGTGGCTTCATTTTTCTCTAGAAGTAAATTGGCCAACATCACATTTGAAATTATCCATGGATTCCAGTTATTTACGGCGCGTGTTTTACTTAGCCAATTATAACGTTCTTGGGCTAATACAGTCGTGAGGATTTTTTTATTGACTTCGAAATAGATTCGTTTACGAAGAAGTTTAGAGATTTTATCCAATTTGTCCCCTACGAAATAGTCGGTCAGCGCTAGTCCCGCGGCAGTTTCTGCCCCAAATAAATCCACCGTCGGGTCCTCCGCGTCCGGCATTCCACTTCTCGCTTTTTGGACTGACAAGTGTGCTGGAACTCCCCAATAGGTCTCTTCGCAAATAGACCAGACATAATTCATAATTTTTTCAGTAAAACGGCCTTTGTCTTCTAGGGTCTCAGCAATCACAAGTTCCATCAGACTATTTCGTTTTCCGAACGAAATTCTACCATGTTCTTCTCGATCACCCGATCGAACATATTCCATTAGAAGTGTTGCATCAATCACTGGAACTGGTTTATTTAAAACCGATTCAGCTTTTTTAATGATTTGTTTTTGCTCATCCTCTGGGATGATATTGACCCATTCTGCACGTGTTTTCGGATATGGCTTATAGTCCTTTTGTGCAATGAGCGCCTTTTGAACCATTTCTTTACTGAAGGCTTTCGCTAAAAAATTACGAGGAGTTACTTGTGCTTCTGCCAAAACAGAAATCAAAATTAAGCTTACATAGAGCAAGTGTTTTTTCATAAATTGGAGGTTTAGATTTAGCCTTTGGGGCTTAGTTTGATTTGCAATTTAACATTTCCTATTTGATTGGCAATCCTGACCATTAGTCTTTGCGTTCCCGTATTTAATTTTTCGGGTGCTGATTTTCTAGCCGATTCAATCGTGAATTTAGCTCCTGCGGGGCTAATGATTTCAGCTTCTAAGGTTTTTGTCGTGATGGTCGCATTTCTGAGAATGGCTTTTCCGTTCGGTAATATCTCAATGGATTGATCCGTCGTCATGCCCCAAGCCACTTCCGTGGCCGATTTGATATTAAAATCATCTTCGATGACTATGTCTTTTCGGTTGTTCACTAGGCTTATTTTTCGGGTAGATTTGCTCGAATAATCGCGATAAGCCTGGCTTAAATCTAAGATTGCATTAGGCTCAAAAACATTTAATGCAGTACTAGAAAAGGTAGCTTTGGCTAATTCGTATTGGTTTTTGTTTCCTAAAATAGACACGTTATGACTTAAAGAACCAAGTCTATAATAGGACCATCTTTTGCCGCCGACTCCCATGGTCCAATATCCATCTAGGTTATAATCGTCGGAGCCCAGGTCTTTAGCCCAACGAACACCCCCCGCGTCTAATTCGAAACTTCCTAGATCTAAATGTGAATGGGGGGAACTGTTTGTACCTGATTTGACCGCAATCCAAGTGGCAAATTTATCCGTCCAAGAACTTCGCATGATGACCAAATCATTTATTTCTCCTTTTAACATGTGGTCTAACGGTACAGCAGGTGTGGAATTGCTTGGGCTTCTGTACCAAACCACATGAAAAGGTTTGGCTAAAGCCGAGGTAGCCGACATGTAATTATGTAAGTAATTTGAAATGTCCGTGTTTGAATAGGTGTTGGCCATAAAGAACATGGCAGCCGAGGTAGTACCTTTGCTATTTTCACCCGAATCGGCAAAGTTAAAAATGTAATTTGTCGGCCCCGTCGTTAACATAGGAGCGAAACCTGTTTTGGAAAGACCATCTGTTGTCTCTAAATTTTTCATCGTTCCTAAAGCCGTTTGTAAGGCGGACATGCCATAGGAAAGGTATTCAGTGGCATATGCCCAATAACCCGGTCCCTCGTACCAAGCGCCATCCGGGGCATAAAATTTGTTTGAGTAGGGTAGATTGGCGATGGCTTTTGGAATGTATTCATCCGCATATTTAGGTTCGGTTTCGGCGATGGCTAACGAGGCAACGATCAAACCTCCGTGGCAAACTTGGTTCCAATTATTATCTCCTTTTGCCCACCAAGCCGTTTCATAATTTTTTTTATACTCATCTAAGCCTTTAGTTTTTAATCCATTTCGAATGAATACTCGGTCTGTTTCGGATAAAAATGGATAAAGCCAATCATATCCAATCGCCACCCCATTGGACATTTCAGCCACATCTAAAAAGTGAGACGGATTCCAATCCGAAAATTCACACACCGTTTTCATATTAGCTGTAGCTGCATCGAGATACTTTTTATCTCCAGAAAAATGATAGGCTAATGCCAAATGTGAGGTACGGTTAAGCAATTCTCGGCTGACATCTAAGAGCCTTGGACCTATTAATGTTCTCGTTAACGGGGCCCGAGTCACAATACTATTCGCGGAGGCAATCACTGCTTTTATGTATTTGTCTAAAACAGGATCTGTCGGCTGAAGTTTTTTTAATTCCGCTACTCGCTCATTGGTTAACATGAGACGAGGATGTTGGCTTTTCAACGTATTTAATGAGGCGGGCAATGCAATTATTTGAGCGACTGAATCCTCTTTCTTGCATGCGAAAAGTAAATAGGTAATACTTAAAATGTATATAATGCGCATGCTTTTTGAGTAAATTAGGTCTTCGTCTATTAGTATTCAAAGATAAAATGATTTTTTAATTAGAACACCAAATAAAGCGGCTATTCGTGTATGGATTATTTTATAAACGGTAAATAGGATATAAAAATAAAAGTTTAATTTGAGCGTTAGTTTTTGAAATCATCCAGTAAACAACCTTGGATGAGTTTTTTGCTTAATCCAATATAATCTATTAACCATGAATCAACAAATTTTAAATCAACTCAATCACCCAGATCAATTAGAGAAATTATACCGAACAAACAGTGTGGCATTTGCGAAGGCATTCAATGCTATTTACCCTGAAATAAAGGATGATAAATTGGCCCAATATTGGCATGCTCGGTTAAGCTATGAACGTTCAGAGATTTCTTGGGGAACCAAAAATGATTGGATTTTTATCCTGTTGGCTTCTATAGCCGCAGGTTTAATCGCCAAAATACCAGCGATATTTCAGATCAAACCCGAATTATTTTATACACGCAACATTGGATTTATCGTTTTCCCCGCTTTGGCTAGTTATTTTATTTGGAAACGAAATATCCCATTGTCTCGTATATTATTTACTGCGGCGGCATTCACAATAGCGGCAGTTTACATTAATTTATTGCCGGATCTACCTAATAACGATACCATCATATTAGTCTGTTTGCATGTGCCATTTTTGTTATGGGCTCTATTGGGAATTAATTACGTAGGTCTTGATTTGAGAAATAATGAAAGTCGATTGGATTTTTTGCGATTCAATGGAGACTTTTTAATCCTGAGTGGCATATTGGTGATTGTCGGAGGACTGTTTACTGCGATTGTCCTTAACTTATTTATGGCTATAGGGATAAAAATCGAGGAATTTTACTTCGATTATTTAGCTGTTTTTGCAGGTGCTTCCTTGCCCATTGTTTCCACTTTTTTGACACAATCAAATCCATCGTTGGTCAATAAAGTTTCCCCCGTTGTTGCTAAAATTTGTAGCCCTGTGGTATTAATTATGCTCATCATTTACTTGGGCGCCGTTTTGTTTTCTGATAAGGATCCCTACAATGATCGGAACTTTTTGCTTGTTTTTAATTTATTGTTGCTTGGCGTCATGGCCATCATCTTGTTCTCTTTAGCTGAAACGTCTAAAGATTTTGGGAACTCTTGGAGTCTCGTTATTTTGCTCGCTCTTTCTGTTGTCACGATGCTTGTCAATGGAATCGCATTTACGGCTATTCTATTTAGAATTTCAGAATGGGGAATAACACCTAATCGGCTAGCTATTTTAGGGGCTAATTTTCTGATGCTGACCAATTTAGTTTTTATCGCTTATCGACTATTTAACCGGGTCACTAAAAAAGACGAAAAAAGCAGCGTGGAAAATGCGATAAGCAATTTTCTTCCAATCTACATCCTTTGGGCTATGGTGGTCGTTTTTATTTTTCCCTTACTGTTCAATTTTAGATAGCTCTATGCCTGATCATGGATGATTTTTTGGTTTCGCTGTAGGTTTAAATTAAAAATTCTCAAAATGAAAATGACAAGGTTTATTTTTACTGCATTGCTTTTCTCTTTTGGGCTTGTACTCTTAGGTCAAGAAATGTCTAAAGATGTTAAACCCAATTCGATTCAATATAGAAAACCCACCTCCTTATTTAATGGACAAAATTTAAAGGGTTGGTATACTTTTGTTCAAAAAAGGGGTAAAAATATAGATCCTCGACAGGTTTTTACGGTGGTGGACCAACAAATTAGAATCTCGGGCGAGGAGTGGGGTTGCATCACCACTAAAAAGCAATATGAGAATTATCGATTGTCCCTTGATTTTAGGTGGGGTGGAAAAACGGAAGGCAATAGAATTGATAAAGCGAGGGATTCAGGATTGCTTTTGCATTCGACCGGAGAAGATGGTGGATCTGCTGGTATATGGATGCATTCAATTGAATGTCAAATTATTGAGGGTGGAACTGGTGATATTTTAGTGGTGGGGGATGGGTCTGATAAGTTCAGTATTACTGCTTCAGTGGCCAAAGAAAAGCAGGCGGGTTCTTATCGATATCAAGAGGGAGGTTTGCCAGCCGTCTTGAATAAAGGGAGGCTCAACTGGTATGGTCGGGATGAAAACTGGCAAGATGTTATCGGATTTAAAGGAAAACAAGATGTAGAAAAGCCGATGGGCGAATGGAATCATTTGGAATGCATCGCTCATGGAAATGAAATAATTGTTTACCTCAATGGAGTCTTGGTCAATCGGGCCAGAGAGGTTCTGCCTTCTAAAGGTCGCATTCAGATTCAATCTGAGGGAGCTGAAATATATGTTAGAAATATTCAATTAACGAAACAAAAAAAATCCCGCAAGAATTAACCTGCGGGATTTTAGATTTTATTTATAAGCAAATTACCAACCTGGATTTTGCTTCATGCTTGGATTAAGAGCGATCTCATTGATTGGCAATGGCCACAAATAATCACGTGCGGGATCAAACTTACGGAAACTAGCCGCTTGAGTGACAATAAAGTTATCAGCTGTTAAATTAACCTTTACTGTAGTCCCAAATTCCTTAAAGAAAAAGTTCCCTAAAATTGGTTTTGGTAATTCTATTTCAGCCGTTTTCCAACGAATTAAATCCCAGTAACGGAAACCTTCTTGCGCTAGCTCCACACGTCTTTCACGTCTGATTTCGTCGCGCATCTGTAAGCCATTGGTCGCTGCAAAAGCATTGCTTAATTCAGCTACTCCCCCACGCTTACGAAGGCGATTGATGGTTAAATTTAAATCAGCATCCGAAATACTTCCA
>CAIZMB010000191.1 GCA_903933935.1 uncultured Cytophagaceae bacterium | reverse complement strand
CCGTAACTATAACGGTCCTAAGGTAGCGAAATTCCTTGTCGGGTAAGTTCCGACCTGCACGAATGGTGTAACGATCTGGGCACTGTCTCAGCCGTGAGCTCGGTGAAATTGTAGTAACGGTGAAGATGCCGTTTACCCGCAACGGGACGGAAAGACCCCATGAACCTTTACTATAGCTTAGCATTGAGTTTTGGTACTGGATGTGTAGGATAGGTGGGAGGCTGTGAGCCGGTGTCGCTAGGCATCGGGGAGCCAACGTTGAAATACCACCCTTCTTGTACTGGAATTCTAATCCCCAAAGGGGAGACATTGCTTGGTGGGTAGTTTGACTGGGGTGGTCGCCTCCAAAAGAGTAACGGAGGCTTTCAAAGGTTCCCTCAGCACGCTTGGTAACCGTGCGTAGAGTGCAATAGCAAAAGGGAGCTTGACTGTGAGACCGACAAGTCGATCAGGTACGAAAGTAGGATATAGTGATCCGGTGGTTTAGTATGGAACAGCCATCGCTCAAAGGATAAAAGGTACTCTGGGGATAACAGGCTGATCTCCCCCAAGAGCTCACATCGACGGGGAGGTTTGGCACCTCGATGTCGGCTCGTCACATCCTGGGGCTGGAGAAGGTCCCAAGGGTTCGGCTGTTCGCCGATTAAAGTGGCACGCGAGCTGGGTTCAGAACGTCGTGAGACAGTTCGGTCCCTATCTGTTGTGGGCGTAGGAATATTGACAGGTTCTGACTTTAGTACGAGAGGACCGAGTTGGACTGACCGCTGGTAAATCAGTTGTTCTGCCAAGGGCATAGCTGAGTAGCCACGTCGGGACCAGATAAGCGCTGAAAGCATCTAAGTGCGAAACTGACCTGAAGATGAGTATTCCATGAAGGGTCCGTGTAGACGACACGGTTGATAGGCTACAGATGTAAAGGCAGTAATGTCAAAGTCGAGTAGTACTAATTACCCGAAAGCTTACCATTTTTTAAACTTTTACTTTTTAATTTATCTCACAATATGGAAAAAGGCTGATTCAAGTAGGCAATAAACTTATGTGCATGTTTTATGTACGACTAGCTAAGCCAACAAATCGAAACAGCAACCTTGATAAGAATATGGAGCCGATAGGACGGGTGTTCACCTCTTCCCATCTCGAACAGAGAAGTTAAGCCCCGCACCGCTGATGATACTGGGATCAAACCCGGGAAAGTAAGTAAGCTCCAAGTTATTAAAAGACCGCATCGGAAGATCGCGGTTTTTTTTTGCCCTAATATTACCTGATACCTGATTTTATGTAGGGACGAGGTAAACCCGTCCCCTACTATTACCCAATACTTATTACTCAATACCTAATTTTATTTTGCAACATTGTTGCAAAATAAAATATTTTACTTATCTTGCAACAGTATTGCATTTCTGAACAAATAAATATAATTTCAATGAAAAAAGTCGTTTTATTTCTTTTCTTTAGTTCTCTTTTCTTCTCATGCAAAAAAGAAGAAGTTGTCCCAACAGATGATAATGAGTTAATTACTACCGTAGAATTGATATTTACAGACGCTAATCAAAAAGTTAGTACCTTTTCTTTTCAAGATAAGGATGGAGATGGAAAAACCCCTCCAGAAAAATTTGATAAGATTGTTTTAGATAAAAATATGGCATATACTATGGAAGTACATATGTATGATGAGACTAAAAATCCTAAGTTAGATATCACAGAAGATATTGAATCTGAAAGTGATGTTCATCTGTTTGTTTTTAAAATAGATCCAGCGTCTTTATTTAACTTAAAGGCTTCTGACAAAGATAAAAATGGTTTGCCCATTGGATTGAGGTCTTCAGGAACTACTCAAAATGCTGCGGGTACAGGAAAATTTAATCTTATCCTTAAGCATCAGCCTCCTATCAACGGCAAAGCTGTTAAAACAGGTAATGAAGCTGGTGGAAGTTCAGATATCGATTTGATTTTCGACTTATCTATTAAATAATTAAACAAATGTCTAAATATAAGTTTTTAGCGATTGAGAAAATAGGTGTTCTGTTATCAATTGTTTGTGCTGTGCATTGTCTCACTTTGCCTATTTTCTTGTTTTTTGCTCCTTACTTGGCTAGTTCTTTTGCATTTAGTTCAAATCTGGAATGGATTTTAGTGATATCCAGTTTTGTATTGGCTGCTTTTATTTTAGTATTGGATTATCGTAAACACCACCAACCGCTTCCCCTTTATTTTTTGGGGGTTGGTATTATCATAAAGGTCTTGGAATTGGTTTTATCAAGTCAGTCTAATGCCTGGCTTTTTGGGATCTTGTTAGGCGCTTTTATCAGCATCGCTTATTGGGTTAATTACAAGCATAAAAAATCCTGTACTTGTAAAATAAGCGCTTAATCAAGAAATATTTACCCTTTTTAGTATCTTTGCTCACTTAATTTAAATATTCTTTGTGAGTACAAATTCCCCAATCGTTTATCAGCCTGTCATCGGCCTTGAAATTCATGCTCAATTGCAAACAAATTCAAAAATTTTTGCAAGCGATCCTGTGCTTTTTGGCCAAAACCCCAATACTTTAATTTCGGCCATTACCTTGGGTCACCCAGGGACTTTACCAAAACTTAATATCCGAGCGGTTGAATTTGCGATTAAAATGGGTCTTGCCTTAGGTTCTAAAATTGCCTCTTGGCAAAATTTTGACAGAAAAAATTATTTCTACCCAGATCTTCCGAAAGGATATCAAATTACCCAAGACAAAACTCCTATTTGTTTAGGGGGTAGTATTACCGTGCATCTTAAAGCTGGGGAAAAAGTCTTGCCATTTCACCACATTCATTTGGAGGAAGATGCAGGTAAATCGCTACACGAGGGGGATAATCCATTTAGTTTTATTGATTACAATCGGGCTGGAACGCCTTTAATCGAAATGGTTACGGAACCTGCTTTGCATTCTAGTGAAGAGGCATTTGCTATGGTTTCTGAGGTTCGAAAACTTGTTCGCTATCTAGGAATTTGTGATGGAAATATGGAGGAAGGTTCGCTTCGCTGTGATGTGAATGTATCCATTCGACCAATAGGTACTGATACGTTAGGAACAAAGGTTGAAATTAAAAACATGAATTCGTTGCGCAATATCCAAAGAGCGATTGAGCATGAAATTAAACGCCAAACAGAGTCATTGAACTCGGGCATACAAATTATACAAGAGACTCGAACTTTTGATGCTCATTTAGGAATAACCAATAGTATGCGCGTGAAGGAATCGATGAATGATTATCGGTATTTCCCTGAGCCTGATTTATCTCCATTAGAAATTACGGAGGATTGGTTAGCGGAGATTAAAGCTAAGATGCCTTTGTTGCCATGGCAACAAGAGAAAAAATTAATGGAGGAGTATAATTTACCTGCCTACGATGCTCATTTTTTATCGGAGAGTAGGGAAATGGCGATGTATTTTCAGTCGGTTTATGAACATGCTACACATGCAAAGCAAATTTCTAATTGGCTCATGGGACCTGTTAAATCCTATTTGAATGAGCATAATTTGTTGATAGATCAATTTGTGTTAAGTCCTGAAAACCTCGCAGGCCTTGTTAATTTAGTTGAAAAAGGTATTATTTCGCATAATTTAGCGGTCCAACAACTTTTTCCTTTGTGTATTGAGAACCCGAACAAAAGTCCATCTGAAATCGTTAAAGAGCAGAAATGGTCCCAAGAGCAATCGGGTGATGAAATGCAAGAATGGGTCAATCAGGCAATTGCTGCCTACCCTGAAAAGGTAAAGGAATACCAACAAGGTAAAAAGGGTTTGTTAGCTTTGTTTATCGGAGAAGTGATGAAGCGTTCAAAAGGAACGGCAGATCCTAAAAAAGTAAACCAATTGGTCAGTGAGGCATTAAGCCATTAAATGTAACGAGATGAGGTATTTAATTATTTTGTGTTTGCTTGGTTTTATGTCCCTAAATTCTTTGGGACAGGGTTTCCAAGTAAAAGTTAAAGCAACTCATGTCGTTCCCGACAGGAAAATATATTTGGAATGGATTAATGGAAGAGGGCAAGCAATCAAAGTAGATTCGATGTTGCCAAATGCACAAAAGGAAGTAAACTTTAAAGGAACCATCATCGACCAAGGAGGTTTCTACCTAGTTAATTTTTATGATATTCCTAATCCGCAAAAAGTACTTTTAATTTTAGAGGGCAAGGAGGTTGTTGACGTTCAGGCCGAAGGAATTAATTTGCCGGAAAAGCCAGGTACTTTTGCTGTCAAGGGAAATACACCCAATTTCACCTACATGAACCAATTACTTCTTATTTCAAAAGAATTAGAAAGTAAAGTGACTGTGTGGAATGCAGAGATTCAAAAAAATCCTGCAGCTCAAGAGCGGATTCAAAAAGAATTTTCAATGGCTCAAGCGATCACCATGAAAAAGATCAAAGATCTTATTCCTTTGATGGGTACAAATTTGGTGGCTTTGTGGGCAACCAATTTTTTGCCCGCAGACTCTGAAATAGCAATATTAGAAGCGGTTGGAGCCCGATTTAAAAAGGAAAGGCCTAATCACCCGCAAGTTAAACCCTTTCTTGAGAATTTAAAAAGATTAAAAGGGGTTGGCGTGGGTTCAGAAGCACCAGAAATCGCTCTTAACCAACCCTCAGGAGAACGACTTGCCCTTTCCTCTCTTCGTGGGAAATATGTCTTGATAGACTTTTGGGCTAGTTGGTGCGGCCCCTGCAGGCGTGAAAATCCAAACGTGATTAAGACCTATGCTCGATTTAAAGACAAGGGTTTTGAAATTTATGGGGTAAGTTTGGATCAAGATAAAAGTGCTTGGTTAAAGGCGATTGAAGCGGATAAATTAGTTTGGAAACATGTTTCTGACTTACAATATTGGAATTCAGTGGCGGCTCAGGCATACCAAGTTTCAGCAATTCCGATGACGTTTATGTTGGACAAAGAAGGAAAAGTCATTGCAAAAGGTTTAAGAGGAGAGGCTTTGGATCAATTTTTAACAAATTTATTTTCTGGAAAATAAACGGATATGAAGATAGCTATCATTGGTTGTGGAAATATGGGTATGGCATTTGCCAATTCATTCATTCAATATAATTTAGTCCAAAAAGAGAATCTTTTATTAATTGAAAAAAATAAGGAGCGGGGTGAAATATTGCAAGAGCAAAAGGCCGGTGTGGTGGTTGATACCATTTCTGCTAAAATTTCGGATGTTGATTTAATTATTTTATCTGTTAAGCCTCAGGATTATCCATTAGTTTCGGAGGAGTTGGCTCAATTTATATTACCGGGCCAATTAGTACTTTCGATCATGGCGGGGATACCCATTGCTAATTTACAGGCGACTTTATCGCATGAATTGATAATTCGGGCAATGCCTAATACGCCAGCCTTATTGGGCATGGGAATGACTGCTTTTGCTTCGGCTGCGGCGGTAGGCCTTTCAGATATCAGGAAAGTTGAAAATCTGATTAACTCGACGGGCCGAGCGGTATTTTTGGAAGATGAAAAATTACTCGACGCGGTGACAGGTTTGAGTGGGAGTGGGCCTGCTTATTTTTTCTATTTGATTAAGGCGATGATTGACGCGGGTGTTGAAATGGGCTTCGATTCAGCTATGTCGGCTTTATTGGTCAAGCAAACGATGCTAGGATCTTATCATTTAATGCAAACAAGTGATAAAAATTTGGATGAATTAATTCAGGCTGTAGCCTCTAAGGGTGGAACCACGGAAGCGGCTTTGAAAACATTTAAAGACTTAGGCGTTTCGGAGGGTTTAAAACAGGGTATTTTTGCCGCGAGGGATAGGGCTATTGAGTTAGCTAAATAAATTAATCAAATAATCCTCGGTCATAAGTTTACTAATTTCTTCGCCATTAGGGGAGAAGTTAGGATTTGAACTAGCAAATAATTGCCCAATCAGGGCATTCATTTCCTCATTACTTATTTTTTTTTGCGTGTATTTGCTGGCGGTTTTATTGGCCATCGCTTGAGCAATTTTTTCATTTCGATGAGATGTAAAATCAGTATTCTCATTTTTAATTTGCTCCAAAATACCTTCAATGATTAGTTGGCAATCCTCTTCTAAAATTCCGGATGGAATTCCTTGCACTAAGAAATTATGTTCAGAGCCCCTTTCCATTCTAAATCCAAGATCCTTTATTTCTTGCTTTATTTCCTCGAATAGAACTTGGTCTGCTGGATTTATGTAAATCGTTCGTGGGAATAGTAATTGTTGGGACGCGCCGTTCTTCCTATTTAAATGATCAATAAATTGGTCGTACAAAATTCTTTGATATGCTTTTTTTTGATCGATTAATAATAAGCCATCAGTGATATGTATGGCTAAATACTTTTGGAGTACTTGGATGACCTGAAAATTGGGGGTGTTAACGGAATCGTAATTCCAGTCATTTGCTTTACTTTGAATCGTTTTTGGCTCATTGGTCGAGTCAAAAATTTTCATGCTTTGCGTGGAGCTTTGTTGCTCAAACGCACTTATATTATTCTCCATCCCTTCATAAAGCTTTTTCCAAGCGTCTTGGTTTGGTCTTGCTTTAAACGTGTCACTTTTTTCAATGGTTCTTTGTGTCGATCCAAAGGTTGTTGGCACATTGAAATTTACATTAGTATCAAAATCGAGCGATGGAATTAAATTATTAATACTAAGTGTTTTTCTAACAGCTGCTTGGACGATGGCATAAATTGAACGTTCGTCATCAAACTTTATTTCTGTTTTGGTGGGATGCACATTGATGTCAATATGCGC
This sequence comes from uncultured Cytophagaceae bacterium, assembly GCA_903933935.1. Lineage (GTDB taxonomy): Bacteria > Bacteroidota > Bacteroidia > Cytophagales > Spirosomataceae > Aquirufa. Next base: position 44,500 of record CAIZMB010000191.1, on the reverse strand, counting down.
GGGATCAATGCTCAGAAATAATACATAAAAAGGAAATGCACCGTCGGCCAATAGTCGTTCATAAGCGGTCATGACCGCATGATTTAAATAACTGTTTTTAATGAATCGGTTGTTCACAAAGAAAAATTGTTCTCCCCTGGTCTTTTTTGCGTGTTCGGGCTTGCCAACATACCCCTTGATACTGACATAGGAGGTGTCTTCTTCGCAAGCGGCTAGTTGTTCACGGTATGATTTACCAAATAGATCGACGATTCGCTTACCTAATTTGTCAGGGGGCAAAGAATACGTTTCTTGATCATTTTGAATGAAAGAAAATTTGATGCTTGGATTCGCCAGTGAAATTCGTTGGAATTCATCTAATATATGGCGAATTTCAACGGGATTGGATTTTAAAAAATTCCTACGTGCGGGGATGTTATAAAAAAGGTTACGAATAGTGATCGAAGTCCCTTTGGCACATTGAATTAATTCCTGTGATTTGAGTACCGAGGCATCTATTTTGATTAAAGTGCCTAATTCATCCTCTGCTCTTTTCGTTTTCAATTCGACTTGAGCCACGGAAGAGATAGAGGCCATCGCTTCTCCGCGAAAGCCCATGGTTTTGATGGTGAATAAATCTTCAGCTTTTCGGATTTTGGATGTGGCATGTCTTTCAAAACACATTCGAGCATCGGTTTCAGACATCCCTAGGCCATCATCGATGACTTGAATACTTCCCTTTCCGGCATCTTTAATGATGAGCTGGATCGTGGAAGCCCCCGCGTCAATCGAATTTTCCATTAATTCCTTGACCACCGAGGAAGGTCTTTGCACCACTTCACCAGCCGCAATTTGATTAGCTATCGCATCAGGAAGAAGTTGGATTATGTCGCGCATGAATAATGAAATAGATTAATTCTCTTCAAATCTCAAATAAAGCAAAAAAAAGGGAATGTTGCCATTCCCTTTTTAATTAATCAGGTAATTGAATTATTTCAATTCAACTTCAGCACCAGCCTCTTCTAAAGTTTTCTTCAAACCTTCAGCTTCGTCCTTGCTAACTCCTTCTTTAACAGCTTTCGGTGCAGCATCAACTACATCTTTCGCTTCTTTCAAACCTAAACCAGTAAGATCTTTTACTAATTTAACGATCGCTAATTTGTTAGGACCAGCAGCCTTTAAGATTACATCGAAAGATGATTTCTCAGCAGCAGCCTCACCACCATCACCAGCACCGCCAGCTGCAGGACCTGCAACCATAACAGCACCAGCAGCAGCTGGCTCAATACCATACTCATCCTTAAGGATAGTAGCTAATTCATTTACTTCTTTTACAGTTAAGTTCACTAATTGTTCAGCGAACGCTTTTAAATCTGCCATTTTTTGAAAATTTAATAGTTATAAATTAATTATTTTTTGAGGATTACCCTCTTGTTAAACTTGTTAAAAATTATTCAGGTCGCTCAGACAAAGTCTTTACGATTCCAGCTAATTTCTTTTCGCCGCTTAATAATGCACTAATAACATTTTTAGCAGGCGATTGCAATAATCCGATCACTTCGCCAATCATCTCGTTTTTCGACTTGATGTTTTCTAGTGATACTAATTGGCCTTCGCCAATGTACAATCCACCTTCGATAGATGCTGCTTTGAACGTAATTTTATCTTTACCAGCTTCTTTTTTGAAATCCTTAATAAGTTTGGCAGGTAATTTTGCGTCTTCTGGTGAGAAGATAATTCCTGTCATTCCAGTTAAAACCTCAGAGTCTAAAGAACTGTAATCCGTTCCCGTTTTAGCTAATGCTTTAGAAATCAAAGTATTTTTAAATACTTTGTATTCTACGCCTTTAGTAAAACACATTCTACGAAACTGAGTTGCCTCAGCAACCGATAAACCAGCTGTACTTGCCAAGTAGAAGTACGGAGTTGCCGCGAACTTTTCGCTCAACTCATCAATAATTTGATTTTTTTCTTCTCTTGTCATGATTACAATCCAGTTACTGTCCCTTTATCAATGATAATGCCCGGAGACATCGTCGATGATAAATTGATCGATTTAACATAAGTTCCTTTTGCAGAAGATGGCTTTAATTTCATCAATGTATTGATTACTTCTAATGCATTATCTACAATTTTATCTGCTCCGAAAGATACCTTACCGATTGAGGTATGGATGATACCAGTTTTGTCAACTTTAAAGTCGATTTTACCTGCTTTCACTTCTTTCACTGCATTTCCTACATCCAAAGTCACTGTACCCGACTTTGGATTAGGCATCAGACCGCGAGGTCCTAACACACGACCCAAGCGGCCTAATTTTGCCATCACGGTCGGCATCGTAATGATTACGTCGATATCGGTCCAGCCGCTCTCGATTTTTGCAATGTAATCATCCAATCCCACGTGATCAGCACCGGCTGCTTTTGCCTCCTCTACTTTATCAGGTGAACACAATACGAGAACTCGTACGTCTTTACCTGTTCCATGAGGTAGGGCAACCACGCCACGAACCATTTGGTCCGCTTTGCGGGGATCTACTCCTAAGCGAACATCTATGTCCACAGAGGCATCGAATTTTGTATAAGAAATTTCTTTCAAAATCTCCGCTGCTTTTTCAAGCGAATACGCTTGCGTTGCATCGTATTTTGAAAGGGCTTCCTTTATTTTCTTCGTAAGTTTTGCCATTACCTTTTAATTAAATTGTTAATTTCCGATTATAAAAATCAGAACGGTTTTTCACCGGAAACAGTAATTCCCATTGATCGGGCCGTTCCAGCAATCATACTCATTGCTGCCTCGACTGTAAAACAGTTTAAATCAGGCATTTTAGTTTCCGCGATTACTCGCACTTGATCCCAAGATACCGAACCCACTTTTTTCAAATTGGGTTGAGCTGAACCTGACTTCACCTTCGCTGCTTCCAATAATAATATAGGAGCAGGAGGAGTTTTTACAACGAAATCAAACGATTTATCCGCATAATAAGTAATTAGGACCGGCAATACTACGCCGTTTTTATCTTGGGTTCTTGCATTAAACTGCTTGCAAAACTCCATGATATTTAATCCTTTCGAACCTAATGCAGGACCGATGGGTGGTGAAGGATTGGCTTGGCCACCTTTGCATTGAAGCTTTACGTAGCCAGCTATTTCTTTTGCCATGTTAAAACATCGTTTATTTAGTGAATTAGAGGTTTATCTGCCAATAAGGGTGGAAGCTTCCTTATCTGATTCCCCTCCGGGTGACCCTCCCGTGTAACATTACGATCAGGCCCAATTCCCTTTTGAAATTTTCAAAACAGAAATTGCCGCTTTTTAAACGGACTGCAAAATTAGGGCTTTTATTCTAATTTGCAAATACTTTACATAAAAAAAGTCCTGAATTTATATTCAGGACTTTTTCCAAATTAAAATTAAAATTAAAATCTATTTTTCTACTTGAGAGTAATTTAATTCAAGTGGCGTATTACGGCCAAATATTTTCACCATAACCGATAGCTTCTTGCTATTCTCATGGATCTCTTCAATCGTTCCCTCGAAAGTAGCAAATGGCCCGTCGATGACATGAACAGTCTCTCCTTTAATGAAAGTAACGGATGCAAATTCTTCGATGGCTGCTGACTCGTCAACTTTACCTAAAATACGATTGACTTCCGTTTGGTTAATCGGCATAGGTCTTTTTACATTAACCTTCACTTTTTTAGTCTTACCCCCTTCAACCTTCTCTTCCTCGATCACTTCATTGGTCGTTTGTAAAAAGCCGATTACCCCTGGAGTAGAAGTCAAAATATGACTAACCTCTCCAGCTAAATCTGCTTCAACCATAATATAGCCCGGAAATAAGTTCTTCTCGCGAATGACCTTTTTGCCTTTACGAATTTCGTAAATTTTTTCTGTGGGAATTAATATCTGGGGAACCGCATCAGACACACCTTGGCGCGCTAATTCGTTCTCCATATATGTTTTTACCTTTTTTTCTTGTCCTGAAATTGCTCTCAAAACATACCATTTAGTCTCTGCCATGGCAATTATTGTTTGTTAAGGACGGGCCTAAACCCTAATTTAAAATGAACTATAAAATAAATCCAATCCAGTTTTAAAGGCTAAATCAACTACTCCTACCAATAAGGCAAAAATTAATGATGCAACCAAAACCAAAATAGAACTTGATTGGAGTTCAGTAAACTTAGGCCAAGTAACATGCTCCGTTACTTCTACCCAAGATTCCTTAATCAAAGATGTTATACTGCTCATATTTTCACCGGATTTCCGGTTTTTAAATTAATTACATTGCACGGGCACAAGGATTCGAACCCTGACCAAAGGTTTTGGAGACCTGCATACTACCATTATACTATGCCCGTAGAAAGGATTGCAAATTTAGGTAAAAAATCATAATTAACAAACCTCATTATTTAATTAAACCCTACTTACCATTGCGAATAGCTTGTGGGCTCTAAGAATTTACGCACAGTTCGCGAATGACTATTGGCATATTTTGCATCTCCCGAAATTCTTTTCCAATCTGGATCAGCCCCAAATTTAGCCCAATTAGCATCCCGTTCAGCCATGTTTTCAAAGGAAACCATGTAACTCAAACATGGCGTATTTTCGCCTGCTAATACTTCACCAAAAAATACGTTATGCAAACCTACTTTATCAAACACAGCCAATTCCGCATCATTAAACATGGCAATTTTACGCTTAAGGGCATCTTCATTATAGGCTTCATAGGTCCTCCATTCATAAATTCTACTCGCTTGCTTATTAGGTAAAGTCAACGCAGGATGTCCCGCAAATGACTTAGCTAAATAAATAGAAATTTTCTCAAACATCGGTTTATCTAATCCTATATGCTGAAAATAGGTAGTAGCAGCTTGTTGGTATTCCGCATCTTTCTCCAACGCATCTTTATATCCCGCATAAGCGGACAGCGATGCAAACGGAATTGCTACAACTACGATCGCCGGCTCCGGCTTTCCATAATCCTTGAACACACCCACTTTTGAAACGCCGTATTTATTTAAGGCAGGGATCAATGCTTTGGATAAATAATTTTCCAAAATCCCCACTTTCCCTCCGAACTTCATTTGGTAAGTTCTGATTTCATAAAATTCCTGTGCCATACCCGCATAGGAAATGAACAACAAAAAGAATAATACTTTTTTCATCGGTAATTTTTTAAATAATAGGAAAAAAAAAGAGCGGCCAGTGACCGCTCTTTTCTACATAGACTAAAAAAATTAGTCTAAGATTTCAGTCACCTGACCTGCACCTACAGTACGACCTCCTTCACGAATCGCGAAACGAAGACCTTTATCCATAGCTACTGGATTTAATAAAGTAACATCAATTGTTAAGTTATCACCAGGCATACACATCTCAACTCCCGCAGGTAACATGATTTCTCCTGTTACGTCTGTTGTACGGAAATAGAATTGTGGACGATATTTATTAAAGAATGGAGTGTGACGTCCACCTTCTTCTTTTGATAAGATATAAACCTCTGCTTTGAAATGAGTATGAGGCTTTACAGAACCTGGCTTACAAATAACCATACCACGACGGATATCAGTTTTTTCAACACCACGTAACAATAAACCTACGTTATCTCCAGCTTCTCCACGATCCAAAATCTTACGGAACATCTCAACACCTGTAACAACAGATTTCAAGTTTTCAGCTCCCATACCTAAGATATCAACCGACTCACCTGAGTTAACAATACCCGTCTCAATACGACCCGTTGCAACAGTACCACGACCAGTGATCGAGAATACGTCTTCAACAGGCATCAAGAATGGCTTATCAACATCACGCTTAGGAAGTGGAATCCAGCTATCTACTGCTTCCATCAAAGCATCAATCGTAGCAACCCACTTAGCATCTCCATTCAATCCACCTAATGCAGATCCTTGGATTACTGGAATGTTATCACCATCAAACTCATAGAAAGAAAGAAGCTCACGAATCTCCATTTCTACTAATTCTAATAATTCTGGATCATCCACCATATCCACTTTGTTCATGAATACAACCAATTGAGGTACACCAACCTGGCGAGCCAATAGGATATGCTCACGAGTTTGTGGCATTGGACCATCTGTAGCCGCAACTACCAAGATAGCTCCGTCCATTTGAGCAGCTCCCGTTACCATGTTCTTCACATAATCCGCGTGACCTGGACAGTCAACGTGTGCATAGTGACGGTTCAACGTTGAATACTCTACGTGTGCCGTGTTAATCGTGATACCACGCTCTTTTTCTTCTGGAGCAGAGTCAATGGAAGAGAAATCTTTTTTCTCAGCAAGACCTTTTTCAGAAAGAACTTTAGTGATAGCAGCTGTTAAAGTTGTTTTTCCGTGGTCAACGTGGCCAATAGTACCAATGTTAACGTGGGGTTTACTTCGGTCAAAATTCTCTTTTGCCATGATTATTTAGTTCTTAATTAAGTTATAAAAAGTTTCAAATGTGTACTTATTCCATTCGGCCATTCGCTATTTCCTTCGCTTTCGTGCTAAGAGCCTTTGAGCAGGATTGAACTGCCGACCTCTTCCTTACCAAGGAAGTGCTCTACCACTGAGCTACAAAGGCATTACCTTGCGGCCTTTTGTGAATCTCTTTCGATTCACTAAATAAAAATTAGATATGAAGCGTTTTTTCTTCATACCCTATTTTATTCGAGCGGGAGACGGGGCTCGAACCCGCCACCTATAGCTTGGAAGGCTATCGCTCTACCAAATGAGCTACTCCCGCTTAATTTGCAATCATTTATAAAACAGGCAGTTACGGCTGTTTTATGGTGGGGACAGATGGATTCGAACCACCGTAGGCATTCACCAGCAGATTTACAGTCTGCCCCATTTGGCCGCTCTGGTATATCCCCATTTTCTTGGTTTTCAGCGAAACGTTTTGCTGAAATAGTTTGCAAAAGTACCTCATTTTTTTATTTCTGCAAACACCTGACCGAAAAATTTCTGATAAATTTTTATAACAAGCGAATACCAGTATCTGTAAATATCATTGGGACGTCTTATTTAATTAAGTGAAAGAACATTAATACCAAAACTAAATCCAGTAAGATTAGGACTTGAATTTTTTTCAAACAAAGGGCTTAAGTCATAGTTGAAAAATAAATCGGGCAATTTCTTAAATGCAAATTCTGCCCTCAATCCATAGCGGAACTGATTTAAATTAAAATTGGAAGAAACTCTACTTAAATTTTCAGTTTTCTCTTCGATGGATTTAGTCCAACTATCTATTCGATAGCCCACATAGCCACCTAAGCCGATCATTTGTATCCCCGAGTTTTTAGTAAATACCACATGCGGCATGATGGGAATGTTGATGTAGGAAACGGTCAACTTATTTTTGCTAAAAGCTATTTCATTGCCTTGCGCGTCGAACTTGGGTTGGAATATAGCCCCTTGGTTTGCTTTTTGCACCAATCGATTATGGTCAAACATGAAATTATACCAATCAAAACTAATCCCCAAGCCTAATTTAAAAGCACTTTTTTTACCCTTTACAAGGGTCAATGACTCAGAAAATTCTACACTAACGTACCTAGAACTGAATGGCTTCAATTCAGTGTCTGTCTGTAAATAGTACATTGGATATATCGTTGCATTAATCTGCGGAACTTCTCCCGATAATCCACTTAATCCTAAATTAAGATTCATGCCATTGCGACTGAATAAATTGGCATTCTCCTTTTTTTGTTTGGCCTTTAGCGAATCTGGGCCCCAATAAACACGCGTCTCCTCTCCATTTGATTCTTTTACTCGAACCCCATTCCAGTCGACATGAACCTCTTCCTTTCCATCTTTTACATGAATGCCATTTAATCCAATACGCACTTCTTCTTTGCCATCGCTATGAAAGACTATTGCTTTGCCTAGACTGTCCTTTTTAATATTGAATTTTTTATCATCATCGTTTCGATAAGCCTTATCAAATGTCTTTTGTGGCGCTTCATAATGTTCCAATGATTTTATGACGCCAATTTTCACCCGGCTATTTCCAATTTGTACCGATAAACTACTATTTCCCTCAGAATCCGTTCGAATGACCTTTCGTATTTGTTGCCATAAACTATCCGACAAGACCAATCCCTTTTTTTCAAACACCTGGGTCAACTCCTCCTTCAAGGTTTTGGTCTTATCTCCTTTGGTGCCCAATAAGGTCTGATTCCGTTTGTCAATTTTTAATAAAATCGAGTCTTGGCCTAAATGTGCTGCTTGTGCCGCAAAGCCCATCCATATACATGCTATTAATATGATTGCTTTCATAATGCTATTGAAATTGAATTTTTTGCTTAATGTTTTCTTCAGTTTGTACATATTTGTTGGCGACCAAATGAAAATTTTCTTTGATCTCACTCCACTCCCCCGGATTGCCTTTGATCACTTGTTTGATTTTTTTCAACAATTGGCCCAAATTTCGTTTTTTCTGTATCGGATTCTCAGTCACTGTGGGTCTTTCCTCGTCTACCGGTACTACTGGATCAATTTTCACTTGGACCCAAATAACTTCTTCCTTTTCCGCTCCTTTTTCTTCGACTAAATTTGACGAAACAGCAGAATTTTGTTGACCTATGGCATATTCTCTTGTTGGCGCCGATATAGCCTCAATGACAGGTTTTTCAATTTTAGGAATAATGCCTACGCTCTTTTTATCCGGATTTTGAAAGTTGATATCCACAATCTCGACGGACTTTTTTGGCATGGTTTTCGATATACGCTCTTTTTGAATATTTAAAGTTGGCGCACTAGGGGCTTTCATTGTAGACTTCGTCTTCTGCGCCATTTCTTCTTTCCGTGGCAAAAACCATTGCCAGCTTATCCCAATGACCAAGGCCAATATTGCCGCCCATTGCCACGGTTTAATAAAAAACACCTTTGGCTTTTCTTCGGCATCTAATCGTGCCGATAGCTTTTCCCAAAGCCCCTCCGAAACGGGAGCATTTTCTTCGTGCATCCTTTCTCTCCATTCCGATTCAATGGATTTCCAGTCCTTATCTGATCGATTTTTCATTATGTAATTCGTTTAATTTTTGTTGAAGTAAGCCACGGGCCCTCGATAACTGGGATTTTGATGTCCCCTCTTGAATCCCTAACATCACTGCTATTTCTTGATGATTATACCCTTCAATCGCATATAAATTAAATACGGTTTTGTACCCTATTGGAAGTTCTTCGATTAATTTATTCAGTTCCTCTATATGTAAATTCGCAAAAGCATCTTCTGCCTGGCCTATTTCAAATCTAAAATCTGTTTCCTGAAATTTCATCTTCCCTTCTTTACGCAAGGCCATTAAGGCCTCATTGACCATAATTCTTCGTACCCATCCCTCAAAACTTCCTTGCTCTTGAAACATGTCAATCTTCGTAAAGACTTTCATGAATCCCTCCATCAATACATCTTCAGCCAATGGACCTGCCCCTAAATATCGCTTGCAAATTGCATTCATTTTCCCAGCAAAGCGCTTAAATACTGCCTCTTGAGCCTTTCGATCTCCCCTTTTGCAGGCTTGGACTAATTCACGCTCGATGGTTTGGGAAGATAAAATAGGTGTCAATGGGCTAATTTTGGAATACGAATACAAAGATGGGCATTTTGTAGAAATGGTTGCGCGGGTTTGAAAACAATTCCAAATTCACGTTCTTTGTACGCAATATTTTGTCTATGCCAAACAGCTCGCCCATCGGAATTTTTGATAGCGGAATCGGGGGACTTACCCTCGCTCATGCCATCACTGAGTTAATGCCCAACGAACCCATCATCTATTTTGGGGATACTGCGCATCTTCCTTATGGCGACAAATCTGCTACAGCGATTCAAGCCTATTCGGTGAAAATCTGCAATTTATTGTTGGAAAAGAATTGCAAATTAATTCTAATCGCGTGTAATTCTGCTTCGGCGGCGGCTTATGATTTAGTCAAAGCCTATGTAGGAACCAAAGCAATTGTTGTCAACGTAATCGATCCTGTGATTCAATTTTTAGATCAGCAATGGTCAGGTAAAACGCTGGGGTTAATTGGTACCAAGCAAACCGTTAACTCAGGCATATATTCACATAAAGCGGAGGCCTTGGGCAAGGATATACATATTAAATCATTGGCTACGCCTTTATTAGCCCCGATGATCGAGGAAGGTTTTTTCAATCATACGATTTCAGAGCAAATTATTAAAGAGTATTTGTTGCAGCCTGTTTTACAAAACATTGATGGTTTGATATTAGGTTGCACACATTATCCCTTGATAAAAAAACAGATTGATCAATTTTATCAAGGTTCCGTAGAAGTTATCGATACTTCTCTTATTGTAGCCAATGAAATCAAAAGAATCTTACAGGATGAGGATCTATTGAATGAAGGGGCATCGACAGGCCGACAGTTTTTTGTGTCTGACTACACGGATTCTTTTGAAAAATCAACTCAAATTTTCTTTGGAGAAACGATTAAATTAACTCAATATCCTATTTGGGATTGATCTTATTTCCCTAATAATTGAGATACCTTTTGGCGCAATTGCCATCTCGAAATTCGTTCTTGTTGCACTTTCTTGCTTTGACGAAACCATAAAAATGCAACCGCTGCTACGGCTAAATAGGGGGCACTCAATAAATATAAAATACCCGTATTTAATCCAGTGGCGATATTGGAACGCCCATTTGATATAGTACTTTCAATAGTCGTTCTGCACATAGCACATTGTGCATTGGCATCGATGCCAACCATAACTAGGCCAATAATCAATAAGATGACAAGCGACTTATACATAATAAGGGGATATTAAAAAATAAACAGCTACTCCAGAAAGAGATACATAAAGCCAAATAGGAAATGCCCAGCGAACCGCTTTTTTGTGAGATTCAATGTCCCCACTCAGCGCATGATATATCGCGAACAATACAAGTCGAACTACGCCAATAGACAAACCAATATGGCTAAAAAGTAAAGTATAATAAATGGGTCTTATTAATCCTTGACCTCCAAAAGAAGTCGACGGGTTAGAAATGTGATATAATATATACAAAATCAAGAATAGGCCACCCTGGGCAAATGCGATTCCCATCGCTTTTCGATGGCCAGCAATGTTTTTGTTTTTTATGGCAATAAAGCCAATGATTAAACTTAAAGCTGTTGTGCTATTAATCAAACCGATCACATGTGGAAGTATTTTGGTCCACGCTCCTAAAGGTAATTTTGTTTGAATTCCGATTAATAAAGCTACAGCGATCGGAATAACCAATGAAATCAAATTGATTAATTTGTCATTTTTTGCATTTTTTTCGATGGCAAATTGGCTCATAATGTTTTTTCGCTTGAATAAATCGTTTTTAATACTTTAATCTCAACCAATAATCGGTCTACTTCTTTTTTATCTGTACCTACATAAAATCCTCTGATAACTCCTTCTTTATCTACAAGTACTAACCTTTCAGAGTGGATAAATGTTTCGTCAGGATTTTTTATGGCCGCATCATATTCAGACGCATCGGCTAATGGAACATGAAATCCGTTTAAAATAAGCGGATAAATTGTTTTTTTCTCCCCTGTCAAAAAGGTCCATTGACCTTCATTGGCATCAAATCTTTTGGAATAAGCCTGAAGTTTTTCAGGATGATCATAAGCCGGATCCACGGAAATGGAGATCAATTTCAGATCTGGATCCTGGTTGAACGTATCTTGAACGCGAGATAATTGGCTTGTGATTTTAGGACAAATGGTTCCACACCGGGTAAAGAAAAAGCTTGCCACATAAATTTTCCCTTTTAAAGTCGACGAGGAAAAGTTTTGGCCTTTTTCGTTGATTAGGTTGAAGGCCGGAATGGTTTGAAAAATGGTGTCTAGTTCTGATTCATCCCAACGCGGATTTAGGCGTTTGCCCATTTTGATTTCTCCGGTGGTAGAATCGATGGCTGGAATATAGCGGGGAAGAGTAAAATGATTAGTACCCCAGGTCTTAAGACCTAAATATATAAAGACAGGCAGTATTAATACAATAAATAATATGCCTGTCTTCTTATTCATAACCCAATAAAAAATTGAAATCTATACTCAATAAAGGTGTCCACCTTCATACATTAACGCCACCAAAAGCCATACGACAAATAATGTTGGAATTAATACCATCCATATCAATGTCTTAACCTCATGCTTAAGGTGCATGAATTCTCCCACGATATAAAATGCTTTAACAATCGTCATTCCTGAGAAAATAGCCACACGAAGTGTGTTAGCGGGCAATGTAAATGCTATAACGAATTCTATGGCTGTTAAGACCAAAAGTATCCAAAAAGTTTTCCAAATAGCTGCCGTTTGTGGAGCTGGAATTTCTTTTTCTGAGGTTTCGTGTGAAACGTGCGAAGCCATAATATGATTAATTTTAAATTAAACTAAATAGAAAAATGTAAATACAAATACCCAAACCAAGTCAACAAAGTGCCAATATAGACCTACTTTTTCGACCATTTCATAATGTCCACGTCTTTGGTAAACTCCAGTTGCCGCATTAAAAAATATAAGCACATTTAAGATAACACCCGAAAATACGTGTGTACCATGAAATCCAGTGATAAAGAAAAATAAATCTGCAAATGCAGGTGGTCCATACGGATTACGAACTAAGTTTGCGCCTTCAATAGGTGTCATGACCCCATCCACTAATTGCTTAGCCGCAAATGATAAATCTTCAGGTCCATGAATAAAGTGCCCCCATTCCCAAGCTTGCGAACCTAAGAATGTAAATCCTCCGACAATCGTCCACAACATCCATTTTTCTACATCTTTTTTATCACCACGGTGACCAGCTTCAACGGCCAATACCATCGTAACAGAAGATGCAATCAAAATAAAAGTCATTATACCAACGAAAACGAGTGGCAACGATATTCCATGCAAAAATGGAACCGCCTCAAATACCTTTTCTGGAATAGGCCAGTGTGTCGTAGAAAAATAAAAATCTTCTGGCGTTCCCTTCCAAGCAGGTTGGCTGAAACGAATCATACCATAAGTAACCAAAAGGGCCGAGAATGTAAATGTATCAGATAGTAAGAAAAACCACATCATTAGTTTTCCATAACTAGCTTTAAGTGGTTCAGAACCACCTAACCATGATAATTTTTCCGGAACGGCAGGGGCAGCGTGAGCAACTGACATAGATAATAGCTTAATTGTTAATCAATAAAAATACAAATAAATAAAGCCACAATGCATCTAAAAAATGCCAATATGTGGAACAAATTTTAATTTGGGTCAACGACTTTGCATTTATTTTAAATCGAAATGCTGCGACTAGCGCAAATGTCAAAACGATTAGTCCAGAAACAAGGTGTAAACCATGTAAACCAGAAAATACATACACGAATGATCCCGACGGATTGCCCACAAAAAATACGTTCATTTCCACTAATTGGATCCAACCGTAAAATTGCATGATTAAAAACAACAATCCGAGTACAAAAGTAATAGAAATACTTATTCGAAGGGCATTAAATTGGTCTTTTTTTGCTGAAATTAATGCAAAATGCATACTTATGCTACTTAAAAGTAAAACAACAGTACTGTAACTAAATAGCGCAGGCAATTTGAATTCTACCCAATTGCCTTCTGCCTTACGGACAAGGTATGCACTAGTGAATGCAGCAAATAGCATTAAAATAGAAACAATGAATAACCACATGGTAAATACCTTGGGATTAATCGACCTAGTTTCAGCAGGTTCAAGGGTCATTTTTTCAGTGTTCATGTGTTAAATTTTATCAAGAATTAAGGCAATTTGAATAATAATTAAATATAAAAAAGAACCAAACATCATCCACCTGGCGGCTTTGTCTGTTGGTCGCATCATTAAATAAAAGGTCTGGCATAAAAATAAAGTTCCAGCTATCACGGTAATGATCGCTGAAGTTATTCCGGCCATGTGTAGCAAATAGGGGATAAAACCTAAAGGCACTAAAAACAAGGTGTAAATCATAATGGTAAAAGCAGTTTTTATATCTTTCTTCCCATCATTTGGCAACATTTTAAATCCAGCTCTTTGATAATCTTCGTCAGCAACCCAAGCAATCGCCCAAAAATGAGGAAATTGCCAGAAAAATTGAATAGCAAATAATATACCTGGCTCCCAGCCAAAATGTCCCGTGGCAGCAACCCAACCGATCATCGGAGGAAATGCGCCTGGGAATGCGCCCACAAATACCGAAATAGGGCCAACCCTTTTTAATGGAGTGTACACATATCCATATAATAGATAGGAAAGGAATCCCAATGCAGCTGATTTCCACGAAAAATAAAAGAGGAGTGACAAGGCTGCTGCGACTAATATGTAGCCAAAAATGGAAGCTTGTTTCGAATTTAAAGTTTCAGTAGGCAAAGGCCGATTAGCTGTGCGCTTCATCAATTTATCATAAGGAATTTCCTTCAACTGATTGACGATATTGGCCGCGCCAGTTAATAAAAAGCCTGCTAATGAAATTAAAATTATGCCTAAAGGCTCATGCTTAATCGGAGCTAATATATACCCAAAAGTACCTGAGAAGGCTACGGTTATCGAGAGCCTTGATTTTAATAGGGCAATATAGGGCTTGATGTTAGACATGAATGGACTTGGTTCTGATGTAATTGTTCATATGTAGGCCAATTAACACCAGCGAAATAAATAAATGAATGGCCTGACTTCCTAACGGAAATGCAAAATAGGCCATCAGAATTCCCGTTAAAAAAGAAATGCCAATTAATGCCATCATCCCATGCCGATAGCGTTGTAAAGTTGAGTCTTTAAGTTTATTCCAAAGTATGAAGTGACTTAGCATTAAGAACCATGAGAATGTTCTGTGCGATATAAACATAATACCCAATTGGCCTATCCACTCTGATTTAGCCGATTCACCCAACTCCAAAATAACATGATCCACGTTTTCCCTCACTTGAGTCCCTAATAATATTTGAAGAAACACAATGCATAAATTGATCATTATCCACTGGCGGTTTTCTAGGATATAAACTTCTGAAATGGAATGAATGTTTAAGGCTTTAATTAAAAAATAAATAACACCGATCGACAACAGCATGTGCGCGGTAACCACGCCAGGTAATAGAAATGAATCAACCACATATTTTCCTAGGATAGCATTTAGGATGACTAAAATTAGCGCGGCCAAGGTGTACCAAAATATTTTTTTACTTTCTTTGAAAGCCAAAAATGTGGTGATGACCACGAATACACCTGTTAATGCACCTAATAGTCTATTTAAATATTCGATCCATGTTTTGGTAGGATTAAATAGTACTTGGCCGTGCAATTTCTCTTTGTAAATTTCTTGGTAATTGAATGGCAACTCGGAAGCCTGAGTGGGTGGAATCATCCTTCCAAAGCATTTTGGCCAGTCGGGGCAACCCATTCCTGATCCTGTACTGCGCACGATTCCACCCGCCAAAATAAGCAAGTAAATACTAACTAAGGAAATTATTCCAAATGTTCTAAACACGTCGACAAGGATAAAAAAAAAGATGCATCCAAATGATAATCATTTCGATGCATCTTGTATGAATGAGATTTTATTAATGGGTATAACTCTCGTTCTGAGCACCTAATAAACCTTCAATATCTTTTTCACGAGCTATTTCAGCATTTTCCTCAGGTAGGTTTGATTCAAGTGTAGCTGAATGCGGTACATTTTGAGGAATAAAATCCTCTGGAGCACCCGGTTTGCTGTAATCATAAGGCCAACGATACACCGCTGGAATTTCTCCTGGCCAGTTGCCGTGCTCAGGATTAATAGGCGTCGTCCACTCCAATGTATTTGAATTCCAAGGATTAGCCGGAGCGATTTTACCTTTGAATATTGAATAAAAGAAATTCCAAGCAAAAATTGCTTGAGCACTGAATGTGATGATTGCAGCAATTGAGATAAACATATTCATATCAGTAAATGCCGCCATACTATCATTTCCTAAAGCAGTAAATGTATAATATCTACGTGGGAAACCTGCGATTCCAATATAATGCATTGGGAAAAAGACCATATAAACACCTACAAATGTGAACCAGAAGTGAATATATCCTAATGACTTATTCATCATGCGCCCAAACATTTTAGGGAACCAATGATATACTCCAGCCATCAATCCAAAGAATGATGCCGCTCCCATTACTAAGTGGAAGTGAGCTACTACGAAATAGGTATCATGTAAATTTATATCCAATGCTGAGTTTCCTAAAATGATGCCTGTTACTCCTCCTGATATAAACAAGGATACAAGACCTATGGAGAACAACATCGCTGGAGTAAATACTAAATTACCTTTCCATAATGTGGTGATGTAATTAAAGGCTTTAACGGCAGAAGGCACCGCAATAATTAAGGTTAGGAACATAAATACAGATCCAAGGAATGGATTCATACCGGTCACGAACATGTGATGCGCCCAAACGATAAAGGCTAACGCGGTAATTCCCATCATTGAACCAATCATAGCTCTGTAACCAAAAATTGGTTTACGAGAATTCGTCGCGATAATTTCTGAAGTCATTCCTAAGGCAGGAAGTAAAACGATATATACCTCTGGGTGTCCTAAGAACCAAAATAAATGTTGGTATAAAATAGCCGAACCACCTACGTTTGGTAATGCCTGGCCTTGAATGTATATTTCAGACAAGTAGAATGAGGTTCCAAATGAACGGTCAAAAATCAATAATAAGGCAGCTGACAATAAAACTGGGAAAGACAATAATCCCAAAACAGCCGTAAAGAAGAAAGACCAAATGGTTAATGGCATACGTGTAAATGTCATTCCTCGCGTACGTAAATTAATGATCGTACAGATGTAATTGATACCTCCCATTAAAGACGAAACAATAAAGAAGGTCATACTGGTCAACCATAATGTCATACCTAATCCTGAACCTGGCATCGCTTGAGGTAATGCACTTAAGGGAGGATAGATTACCCATCCACCTGAAGCAGGGCCTGTTTCAATGAATAGGGATGAGAACATAATGACTGAAGACAAGAAGAAAAACCAATAAGATAACATATTGATAAACCCAGATGCCATATCACGAGCTCCTACTTGAAGCGGAATTAAGAAATTTGAGAAGGTTCCTGACAAACCTGCTGTCAATACAAAGAATACCATGATGGTTCCATGCATGGTCACCATCGCTAAATAAAATTCCTTATCCAGTTTACCAGAGTCGTCGATCCAACCACCTAATAAAGGCCTTAACCATTCCATCGACATTTCAGGAAATCCTAATTGGAGTCTAAATAAAATGGAAAGGGATCCGCCAAGAAATGCCCATAAGATACCAGATATTAAGTATTGCTTGGCAATAGTCTTGTGATCTTCTGAAAAGATGTACGTACGAATAAATCCTAATTCATGATGCTCATGATCGTGATCGTGGTCGTGTGTGTGAACTTCTTCGGCTGTGGATATGGCTGTTGACATATATATTAAATTTTTCTTATTTCTTTATTGATTAATTAACACTTACCGCCTCAGTGCTATCTGTTGCGATGGGTTCAATGGGAATATATTTACTAGCTTTTGCTTTTAAATTAGTCGGTACTTTATCTAAATAAGCTGGATTTGTAGCTAGGAATGGCTTTTGTTCTGCCACCCATTTTTTGTAATCTTCTGGCTCGTCAACAAACACAGTGATCGACATACCAAAATGACCACGGCCACAAACCTCTGTACAGTTTACTTTAAAATTAAAATCAGGCTTACCTAATTTAGCTCGCATTTCATCCGTTGATATAGTAGGAACAAACCAAAATTTTGTCGGCATACCAGGAACTGCATCCATTTTTACACGGTGAAAAGGCAAATAAACAGAATGTAAAACATCTTGTGCTCTGATTTTCAAAAGAACCGGTTGGCCTTTAGGCAAGTGCAATTCCGTCGCTGTAAAATCATCAAATGAATTCTTATCCGTAAAATCTATTCCCAAACTGTTGGTATCATCAATTAATTTATAATTCACATTCCCCAATTCTCCATCTTCAACTCCAGCATATCTGACAAACCAGCCAAATTGGTGACCTGTAAGCTCAATTACAGCTGCATTGCTTGGTGCTTGAGATGTGATATCCCTCCAAGTTCTCCAACCCGTAAATACTAAGACCGCCATAACAATCGCAGGAATAACCGTCCATATCAACTCCAATTTATGGTTGACCGGATAAAATGTCGCCTTTCTGTTTTTGTTAAATCGATATTTAAAAGCGAAATAAAATAACAAGGTATTGCTAATAAAGAACGCAAAAGTAACAACGGCCATAGACGACCAAAACATGTTATCTGTTTTAACCCCGTGCTCAGATGCAGCGATAGGTAAAAAATCGGGTCTAGCATTCATAAATGACCATGATCCCAAAATAACAAACAAAAGCCAAAAAATGAGCATTGCTATGCCATTCGCATTGTTGAAATTGTCAACGGTAGAATCTTCATCCTCCGTGCCACTCAACTTATTATTTAATTTGACACTCTTAGCAATAACGGAAACCGCTAAGAAAAAGAATACTATGGCTAAAAGACCTATTAGGTAATTCATAAATTATAAATTTAAATCTTTAAAATTAAATATCGTGATGCAAAGCTTCTGGTAAGAATGGGTGGTTTTTAGCAACCAAACTTGCCTTTGTTAATTCATCCGAAACAACATAAATAAATGCACATGAAAATGCTGTTAACATTCCAAATTCAACTAAACCATATCCTCCATGTGGGCCTAAAACTCCTGGCATAATCATCTGATAAAAATCAATATAATGTCCACTAATAATAAAGAAACAGGCAATCTTTAAGAAGATTCTAGTTCGTTTCGCATCTCTTGTCATTAAAACTAAGAAAGGGAAGAAAAAGTTAAATAAAATGTTTAAAATTTCTGAAGTTTTATAAATTTTATTGTGTCCTTCCCATCTTTCTAGGAAATAAATAGTCTCTTCAGGGAAATTAGCGTAGTAAATCAATAAGAATTGGGAGAACCACACGTAAGACCAAAAGATAGAAAATGCAAACATGAATTTACCCAAATCATGTAAGTGATTTTCATTTACATAGGACATATATCCTTTATCCTTCAGTAATAAAACGGTTAAGGTGATGATCGCTAAACCTGTGACATGCCATGAAGAAAACATGTACCAACCAAACATCGTCGAAAACCAGTGGGTGTCAATGGACATCACCCAGTCCCATGCAAACATAGAACTTGATAATCCGAAGATGACAATAAACGCAACTCCAATGCGAACTAATTTGGTGAATATTTCAGTTCCGCCAACTAAATCTTCTTCTAAAGATTTCTTACGTAACATGTTCCAAAGAATCAACCAAATAGCTCCAAAGCCAATGAGTCGTGCGATAAAAAATGTTTTATTTAAATAGCCTGATTTCCCAGCGATGATCTTATCGTAGTTTTCACTGCCTACTTCAGTAACTCCATGGTGCATCCAGTGAAAAATCACATCTCCTTTGAAGAAAAATACAGCTAGTAAAATAGGGAGTGTTATATATAAAAACTTAGGAAATGCTTCTGGAACGCGCTTTAAAACAGAAGACCAACCAGCCTTAGCTAAGTATTGCAACGAAACAAAGAACATACCAATGACTGAAATACCAGTAAAAAATACGGCATTCAACCAAACGTTAGCCCAGATGCGATTAGTCCAATCGTAATGCTCTTCAGCAGCAGGTTGGTGAGATGCGGCACCCCCAGATAAATGTCCGGCAGCCTCATGGCCAGCATTTGCGGCTTCGTGCCCAGCTTTAGCAGCTTCATGGCCGGCAGCAGCTACTTCATGTCCCCCTGACTCACCTTTTGAAAGTAAGTAAATACCGATAATTAAAGCTACTATTCCTGCAATGAAACCATAAATGATTCTTTTCTTTCCTTCCGAGCTAAATTCAAAATGCTCTTCTACGTTTGCTGGGGAAAAATGTGAATGTCCCGCCATTTTGTTCTCTATTTTAATTTAAATGAATGAGTTCTTATTGTTTTTGCAATTCGTGTACATAAAGCACAATTTTCCATCTATTTTGAGATGAAATTTGTGATCCATGTGGCCACATACGTCCTTTTCCATGCGTAATCACATGGTAAATATGTCCATCATTAATTGCTTTTAATGCGTCACTTGAGTAAACGGGTACTCCTTTATATGCTTTAGCTACTAGTCCATCGCCTTTTCCCGTTTCGCCATGGCAATGTTGGCAAAAGCGCTCATACTGTAACTTACCTTCTTCAATATTTTCAGGTGTAGCTACTAATGGGTTATTTAATAAAGCTTCTGAATAAGAAATGCTATCATTTGGAATCGTTTTTGAAACCAATTCTTGAGACAAAAACGACTTCTTCAAACTGTCAACGCCTGAATACATTTTTCTTGAAACAGTTCCTGCTACCGGCAAACGCATATTCATTCCTAATGGATTGATTTTGTTGGTGTCACCTTGTAATTGGGTCATAGGCTCATAGCCTACGGAATTATACATATTAGGAGCGAATTCAGTTCCAGTATCATTAGGGTCTTTTCCACATGATAATAATCCAAGGACCATTCCTGCTAGTAAAATAATTGATTTGCTTGGGTTCAACATATTTTTATGCTTCTTCTTGAACAATGTTCGTATTAAATTATTTAACATTTACTTCTACAGCTCCAGAATCCTTCAAGGCCTTCTTAATATCAGCTGCACTCTTTTTGTTTTTGTCTACATTAATTGCCATCACGAAACGATCATCTGTAATTCTAATATCTAAAATTTCAGGTTTCTTGCCTGGATATAAGTCATTTGAAATACAGAATGTGGTTACTAAACCAAAAGCTGTGAACAAAACAGTTCCCTCAAATGTAATTGGAATCCAATCCGGTAATGCAAAGAAATCTTTACCACCGATGATCATAGGCCAATCAAATACCATGGTATAATTAATTAATGCTTGTGCACAAACTAATCCCAAGCAACCAAACATAAATGCTGCGATTGGCAAACGTGTGCGCGCATGACCCAATGCTGTGTCAAGCCCGTGAATTGGGAATGGGGTATACACTTCTTCGATTTTGATGCCTTTTGATTTTACTTCGCTTACGGCGTGTAAAACCTCATCCTCATCATCATATACTCCCAGAATGTAATTATTAGTCGAACTCATAGTTTTAATATTTCCTATTTCAATTATTCATCTGTCTTTGTAGAAGCTTTCGCTTTTTTCGCAGGATAGTTTGTGGATACCCCTTTCATGACCGATTTCACTTCCGCCATGTTAACGACTGGCAAGAATTTGGCAAACAAAAAGAATAGGGTAAAGAACAATCCAAACGAGAATATATAATCACCAATATCGTACATCGTTGGCGAGAACATCGCCCATGAAGATGGGATATAATCACGGTGTAAAGATGTAACAATGATCACAAAACGCTCAAACCACATTCCCACATTTACCACGATAGATAAAAAGAAACTTACCATTAAATTAGTACGGATACTTTTTGCCCAGAATAACTGTGGTGAGATTACGTTACAAGTCATCATCATCCAATAAGCCCACCAATATGGACCCGTGGCACGGTTGATAAACGCATAACTTTCATATTCAACTCCTGAATACCAAGCGATAAAAAATTCAGTTAGGTACGCGATACCAACAATCGAACCTGTGATCGTGATGACAATGTTCATCATTTCAATATGTTCAATCGTAATGTAATCTTCTAATTTAAAGACAACACGTGTGATTAATAATAAAGTTTGAACCATCGCAAATCCAGAAAAAATCGCTCCTGCCACAAAGTATGGAGGGAAGATCGTGGTGTGCCAACCTGGAATAACGGATGTTGCAAAGTCCATGGATACAATCGTATGAACCGAAAGTACCAAAGGCGTTGAAATACCAGCTAAAATCAATGACATGTACTCATAACGAGCCCAAGTCTTTGCTGAACCAGTCCAACCTAAACTAAAAAATCCATACCAAAATTTACTTGCCTTAGTCGTAGCACGATCACGGATAGTCGCTAAATCTGGCACTAAACCCATGTACCAAAACAATAAGGAAACGGATAAGTAAGTAGAAATTGCGAATACGTCCCAAACCAATGGAGAGTTAAAGTTAACCCATAATGAACCAAAAGCGTTAGGTAAAGGTAAAGCCCAGTGTGCTAACCAAGGACGTCCCATGTGCGCTAAAATAAAGGAAGCTGCGCATAAAACGGCAAAAATAGTCATCGCTTCCGCGGAACGGTTGATCGAAGTTCTCCACTTTTGACGGAATAATAATAACACCGCTGAAATCAATGTACCTGCGTGACCAATACCAACCCACCATACAAAGTTTGTGATATCCCAAGCCCAACCAACGGTCTTATTCAGTCCCCAAACTCCGATTCCTTGCCACCAAGTATAAAATAAGCAGTAAGCTCCGTATGCGAAAATGATACATGAGATACCAAAGGCCCATTTCCATTCTTTTGTGGGTTCCCCTTCTACTTGTTTGCAGATATCGTGGGTAACATCGTGATAAGATTTTCCACCAGTAACTAGTTTCTCTCTTATGGGTGATACAACGTGCGACATATTTTATTTAATTTTTATTTTATATAATATTAAGCTTCTTTTTTTGAGTCCTTGTTACGCACTTTCATCAAATAAGAAACATTTGGCTTCACATTAATCTCTTCAATTACGTGGTATGCACGTCCTTCTTTTTCAACTTCTAATAACTTGGAAATTTCAGAACTAGGATCATTCATATCACCAAAAGTGATGGCATTCGTCGGACAAGATTGCGCACAGGCCATCTGAATTTCTCCATCGACTGGACGACGCTTCTCTTTTTTAGCTTCTAATTTACCTGCTTGAATTCTTTGAACACACATCGAGCATTTTTCCATGACCCCACGTGAACGAACAGTTACGTCAGGATTGATGACCATACGACCCAAATCATTATTGAAATGGAAATCAAAATCATCGGTTTGGAAATAGCGGAACCAGTTGAATCGACGTACTTTATAAGGACAGTTGTTGGCACAATAACGAGTTCCAATACAACGGTTATAAGTCATTTGGTTTAATCCTTCTGATGAGTGTGTGGTTGCTAATACTGGGCAAACCGTTTCACAAGGAGCATTGTTGCAATGTTGACATAACATCGGTTGGAATACTACCTCTGGATTATCAGAAGCTATTTCCAATCCTTTTAAATCTTCTACCTCTGCATCTGATGAATAATATCTGTCGATTCTCATCCAGTGCATTTCGCGGCGATTAATTACTTCTTGGCGACCGACAACCGGAACATTATTTTCAGCGGAGCATGAAATAACGCAGGCAGAACAACCCGTACACGTATTTAGATCGATGACCATTCCCCATGCGTGGTTATTGTATTTATGCCCATTCCATAAAGAAATGTCTGTTGCGTCTTTTTTTCCTTCAGCCGTTGAAATTTGTGGATTATAACGTCCTGAAAGTGGATCTTTAACAAAACTTCCCAAAACAGTTTCCTGAACGACCGCTTGGCGGGCCATCACTGTATGGTGTGTTTGTGTTTGCGCAATGGCTTTTGTCTCGCCAGTTGGCGTAATCGTTACACCCTGCGTATTAATTCCTACACATGCTCCATTAATTTCAGAAATGAATGGGTATGCATTTACACCAACGCCATCTGCTGATTTACCAGCTTTAGTCCGACCATACCCGATGGCAATGGCAATCGTATCTTGAGCTTGACCTGGTTGAACTAATACAGGAAGTGTTACTTTATATCCTTTTGCACTTACTTCTACTAAATCGCCTTGCGCTAATTTTAATTTAGTCGCAGTAGGTTGTGAAATGGCTGCATAATTATCCCAACAAGCCTTTGAAACCGGCTCAGGGAATTCTTGTAACCACGGGTTATTTGCTTGGGAACCTGTTCCTAAACCTACTTTTTCATATACTGCTATTTCTAAATTTGTAGAAGTAGCTGAATATGATTTATTAATGGTAGCCGCTGAAGCAGCTACATCAATTGAAGGAGAAGCAGCAGAAATAGTAACTGCATTAGGCTCAAATACACCATCATGTAACGCGTTTTTCCACGCTACGGCACCACCTTTTAAAATATTTTTCTCCCAATTGCTTTCTAAATAAGAAGCAAAATCAGACGACAAGCCAGCCCAAGCTAAGAAACTTGATTGCGCTTGACGCGTTTTAAAAATGGTCGATATCGTTGGTTGGGTTAATGAATAAAAACCAGCTTTAGGTTCTGCATCATTCCATGATTCTAAGTAATGCGAATCTGGAGCAATAAATTGACATAAAGATGCGGTTTCATCTGCCCGATCATTGGTTGCTAAACTTAATCCAATTTTGGGTAAAGCTGCTGCAAGCGCTGCTCCCATTGGATGGTTATACACTGGATTTGCATTGTAGAAGATAACGGCAGCGATTGAACCCGCAGCTGCTTCTTTAATGAATGAGGACATCGCCATATCATTTCCTTGACGGTAATGAACAGCTAAGCCCGTGTTGATAGTGGTTCCGTATGCGCCCACTAAACTATTGGTCGCGGCAATAATCTTTTGCACTTCCGGGTCATTAGAACCAGATACGATAATCGATGCACCTTTTGAAGCAACAAGATCTTTAGCTGCTTTATCTAAATGGTCTAATTTAATGCTTGTGCCAGAGAGCGCTGCCACTCCTGATAATTTAGCTACTGCATTATACAAGGATAGGGCAACTAAACCTTCTTGAGAGGGCTTGTAAGTTGAACGATAATCTGCATTAGCACCTGTATTCGATAAAATTGACTCAAACTGAAAATGACGAGACATAGTCTTTTTGCCATCTTTTGCTGAACCCACTTTACGAGTCACCGCCCATTGTGCAGCAAATTCTGCTGGTGCAATCCATGATCCTAAGAAATCTGCGCCAATCGAAACAATTGTTTTTGCTTGGCTAAAATCGATATTAGGAAGAACCCCACCATGTGCCTGTGTTAAACC
Source organism: uncultured Cytophagaceae bacterium (assembly GCA_903933935.1). Classification (GTDB taxonomy): domain Bacteria; phylum Bacteroidota; class Bacteroidia; order Cytophagales; family Spirosomataceae; genus Aquirufa. The sequence goes on along the minus strand of CAIZMB010000191.1, from coordinate 19,504 downwards.
ATAAGCAGGGTTTGCATCATAAACAACATGCTGTGTTGTTGGATATTTAGCTGTAAATTCTGCAATCACTTTTTTAGTGGTAGGAGAGAGAATCGAATTAGATACTATTCTAATTTGACCTCCTTTAGCAGCAGCTTCAGCTAATTTAGCTGTAAATTCTTTATCTAATTGGGTCCAGTCAGCAGATTTTCCACCTACTTGGGGTCCTTTTAATTTCTCGTTGTCGTAAAGACTTAATACGGATGCGTGAGCACGTCCCGATAATACTCCTTTAGAAACGGATGATGATTTATTTCCTTCAATTTTGATCGGCCTTCCTTCTCTAGTTTTAACTAAAATAGAAGCATATTCTCCGCCATCTGTATACGTTGACGCATACCAGTTCGCGATCGTAGGCTCTACATCTTCGGGCTTATTTAAATAAGGGATTGTGTTTTTTACTGGAGATTCGCAGGCAGCTAAAGATACTGCAGCTACACCAAAACCCAACATTTTCAGAAAATCGCGGCGATGAGTTGCTGAACCATCTACAAGGGATTCTCCCTTTGAATCATTTTCAGTTGGCATATTGCCAAACTCATTGTGAATGTTTTTTACAAACGATGGTTCATTGGTTAACTCCTCAATCCCTTTCCAATACCTCTTGTTCGAATTTTCCATATAATCTTTCTTATTCAGACTAAAATTGAATCTATTTTTCTACTATTAATAATGACACTTAGAACATTCTAAGCCACCGATGTTTTGAACTTTTAAAGGAGTTTTGCTATCCTTATTATGTACCTCAACTAATTTGTCATAATAGGCATTGCCTTTTGCATTAACGTCAGTTTGACGATGGCAATCAATACACCAACCCATCGTTAAAGATGAGCGTTGCTCCACCACTTCCATTTTTTCCACTTCACCATGGCAGCTTTTACATTCCAAAGCTCCTACATTCGTATGTTGTGAGTGATTGAAATAAGCTAAATCAGGTAAGTTGTGCACGCGAACCCATTGAATAGGTTCGTTTTTTTCTAAGGCTGAGTAAATCTTTTGTATTTCAGGCGATTCTCTTTTAATCGCATTGTGGCAGTTCATACAAATGTTGGCCGAAGGAACATTGGCTCCTTTTCCCTCATAAACTCCCGTATGGCAATAGTTGCAATTGATTTGATATTCACCTGCGTGTAATTTGTGCGAAAATTTAATCGGTTGCTCAGGCGCATATCCTTGGTGAATACCTACTCCGTAAGCTGCATCAATGGTTGCTTTTCCTCCTAATAATAAGGCTAAAACAATTACACCCGTTTTGACCGCAGAATTGGCTGCTAATGATTTTGTATTTTCTGACAATGCTTGGAAAAATGGTTTTCCTGATTCGTTGGTCTCAGAGCCAGAAAGCTTACCTAATGTGTTTACAATAGACAACAGGGCAATAAGTACCAACACCATGATGATTAAAAGTCCTACTAATAAGATTTCCATCATGCCGCCAGAGCTCGGAGCCGCTGCCGGAGCTACACCTGCCGCGGGAGCCGCACCTGCTGCCGGAGCCGCTGGAGCTGCATTTGCTGCATCTATGTAGGCAACAATTCCCTTGATCTGCCCCTCTGAGAAGTTGGGATACGGGGTCATCGCCGCTTTGTTAAACTTATTGTACAGATCGTTGGCATATTTATCGCCAGATGCGATCATAGCTTGAGGATTATGTACCCAAGAAACAATCCATTCAATGGGACGTCGCTCAGAAATACCTTTCAGGCCGGGGCCAACTAGCGTCTCATCTGAGGTGTTGTGGCATGCCGCACAATTGTTTTTAAATAATGATTCTCCTTCCGCCGCATCTTGTGAAAAGGATGTACTTGCTGACGCAAATAATAGGGCTAATGAAAAAAGAAAGGTAACGAGAGTTGATTTTTTACAAAACATAAGCTTATAATTCTCATTTTAATTCAGTGCGCAAAATTACAATCTGAAATTTTAGGAAACAATTAATTAGTCATTCAATTTCAGGATTTTTTAAGGATTGATCCCTTATTTAGAATTTTTTAAAATAAGCGCAAAAGATTATTGAATTATTTTTAGCTTAAGTATTAAAATTTCAACATAAACAAAAAAACCTTCACTAGGAAGGTTTTTTGAGGTTTCGAGCGGATTCGAACCGCTGTAGAAGGTTTTGCAGACCTCTGCCTAGCCGCTCGGCCACGAAACCAATTAACTGGGATGCAAAAATAGCACTTTTTTGCTAATGGGCAAACGAATTAATCAAAATTCAGATATTATTGATTGAATCTTGGGCTAATTTGTCTGCCAAATTTAACCTAGCGTAAACACGGTAATTTCGGGTGGCATACCTACTCGGCCAGGATACCCTAAATACCCATATCCCCGATTCACATAAATTTGCTGCTCTCCTTCTTTATATAATCCTGCCCATTGCTTATATACATATTGTGCTGGAGACCATTTGTAATTTCCAATCTTCACACCAAATTGTGTTCCATGCGTATGGCCAGCAAAAGCAACATCAATGTCCTTAAACTTTTTAGTCACTTCGGCATTCCAATGCGTTGGGTCGTGTGAAAGAAGCAATTTAGTAGAAGCCTCTTCTGTACCAGCATAGGCTTTACCTAGATTTCCATACCAAGGAAACCGACCCACACCAATATTTTGCACCCCAATTATCGCTAATTTTTCACCAGATTCTTCAATGAAACGATGTTCATCCATTAATAAATCATAACCCATTAACTCATGAGCCTTCATTAAATCTTTTAAATTTTGTTTTTTTGCCGCTGGGGAATTCCAGCGAACATAATCGCCATAATCGTGGTTGCCTAAGGTACTGTAAACACCTAAAGGAGCTTTTAATTTTGAAAATATTTCAAAATAATCTTTGACCTCTTTTGCTTCATTATTGACCAAATCCCCTGTAAAAAAGATCACGTCTGCCTTCTCTCGCATCATCATTTCGACACCTCCTTTGACTGCTGTTTTATTAAAAAAACTTCCTGTGTGAATGTCAGAGACTTGGGCAATGCGCATGCCTTTGAATGCTTTGGGTAGATTTGGTATTTTTAATGATATTTTTTCAACTCGGTAATCATGCGCTCCTGAAATAATTCCAAAAGCAAATGTGGCAGCAGGAACAGCGCCAACGGCCAAAGCTGCTTTGGATAGGAATTCGTTTCTACTAATATTTCCAGGCGCATATTCGTCGGGACTAATTCTCATTTTGACATTTTGAAAAGACCATCGAATGATTCGGGTGATGTCTTCAATGAGTAAAAAAATAATGATGAATAATTTAGTAATCACGCTAATCATGACCATAGCCATGAAGGTTATCCGAATTTCGTTTTTCCAAAAATGTAAAGGCATGAAATTATACGCCCAAATTCCTGCAATGATCAAACTTGTAAATCCCCAATAGGCATATCGAGTAAATAACTGGATTTGAGCTGAAGATTGATGTGTTGCCGTGCGAAATGCCTGCCAAACGTAATAATCAATCGCAAAAATTAGGAGTGACAAAAAAGGGACAAAATACATTTTATTCATAGGTTGGTGCTCGCTAATGTGATTTACAACTAAATTTGTTGTTCATTTGTTCCAAAGGTGCAAAAAATTATGAAAAAAAACATCAGTATTTACGGGGGCGGTTGGGTAGGAGCACCTTTAGCATTTAAATTAGCATTAGCGGAATTCGAGGTAATCGTTTCAGCATCTTCTGCTCACAAACAAGCCAAACATCCTAATATTAAGGTTGTGGAATTTAGGGCGGAGCCCAATATGGAGAAGAGCCTTTGGGATGAAATGAATCAGTCTGAAGTGCAAATTTGGGCGATACCTCCACGTCGGAAAAAGAATTCGGAGGAATTTTACTTGCAAATTTTGCAAGATTGGCTGAGTGTTTTGGATGAGAAAATTGTGAAAAAAATTATTTTTCTATCGTCTACATCCATCTATCAAAACGTTTCTGATATCGTGGACGAAAAATCTGCCATTGTCGAAACTTCTCTAATGGCCCAAGCTGAGTCATTGATTCTGGCGTCTAAAATACCGAGTGTTATTTTACGCTTAGGGGGTTTAATGGGCGGCGACCGATTTGTTGCTAAGTATTTTTCTGGCCGGCGAAACGATGGGGCAAATTGCCCGGTCAATTATGTGCATAAAGACGATGTGGTCGCACTCTGTGCATTGACCGTTGAAAAAATAAATAAAGGTATATATAATGTAGTGGCACCGATTCATCCGACGAAAGGAGAGGTGGGAGAAAATGATATTGAAAAACGCAATATGCCTGCTGGGACTTGGGATTATTCACAACCCTGTTTAGGGGGCAAAATTGTTTCAGGTGAAAAAATAACGAAGGAGTTAAAATATCAATTTAAGCATCCTGACCCAATGGAGTTTTAATCAGCTTGATAAGCCAATAAATTTTGTAGAGATGCGATAGTCGCGTCTAATTCATCCTATAAAAATGAATTTTTCTGGCTTAAAAAATCGTAAATTTTAGCTGAAAAAATATAGATCTAAGACCCTCATTTCAAGCTTTACTAACTTTTGAAAAGTTAGTAAAGCTAAAGAATCTCGACCATATTAGCCTTTTAAAAACTGATATTCAAGACCAAGAAGTTGATATAATTTATTTTACTATTGTGGGTCAATAGGTATATGATTGAGCTCGGCAATGGCCAGCCATGCCATCAGTCCCGGTCCGATTTCCAAAGCTTTTTCGTCGATATCAAAGGTAGGCGTATGTACGCCGCTGACGATTCCGCGCGCTTCATTTCGTGTACCCAATCGGTAAAAACAGGCGTCTACATGATGTGTATACCAAGCAAAATCCTCCGCTGCCATCCAAATATCTAGGTCGACAACTTGCTCTTTCCCCATGTATTCAATCGCAGCTTCTTTCATTCGACGAGTTAACGCTGGATTATTTTGTAAAAACGGATATCCTTTTAATACTTCGAATTCGCAAGTGCCACCCATCGCCTCCGCCATTCCTTCGGCTAATTTCTTCATTTTCGCCAAACCATCCGCGCGCCACGCTTCATCCATAGCTCTGAACGTTCCTTGAATTTTTACCTCATCGGGAATAATGTTAGTTGCCCCTAGGCCTTCAATTTTCCCAAAGGTCAACACCGAAGGTAATCGTGGATTTTTATTTCTAGAGATAATTTGTTGCATCGCCACAATGATATGGGAAGCAATCAAAATCGGATCAATACAAATATCTGGCATAGCGCCATGTCCACCTTTACCTTTCACCGTTAGGTACAATTCATCTGCGCTAGCCATGTACATGCCTTCTCGAAAACCTATTTTGCCTACTGGGATATTTGGCGCAACATGTTGGCCTAGAATCCCAACCGGAACCGGATTTTGTAAAGCGCCATCCTGAATCATAACGCTGGCTCCGCCAGGTGCTTTTTCCTCTGCAGGTTGAAACAATAATTTAATGGTCCCCTCAAATTCCCCACGTATTTCTTGTAATATTTTCGCTGTCCCGAGTAAAGAGGAAGTATGCACATCATGCCCGCAAGCATGCATAACGCCTTCTTTTTGAGATTTATAGGGAACTTCATTTGCTTCAAAAATGGGTAACGCGTCCATGTCGGCGCGTAAAGCAATCACACGTTTCGTTGGATTTTTGCCTTCTATCATGGCGATTAGCCCTGTATTAGCAATACGCTCAGCTTGAATTCCCATGGAATTCAGTTGGGCTAACACATAGGCCTGAGTCTCTACTTCTTGGTATGAAAGTTCAGGATTTTGATGCAAATGATGGCGATTACCGATCACTTCCAACGTATTTTTCTGGGCTATTTCCTTAATCTTTTCAATCAGTTGCGACATGACAATTTTCTCTTTTTTTGCAAATCTACAAAGAATGAACAATACCCTCCATTCATACTTTAAAAAGCGATAAAAAAATTATTATTTTTATATAGAATTGAAGACAATCATTTGATAATTTTCTTACCTTTAAAACGAGTAGAGGATTTGCGAAAAAAGCGAAAAATAATTTTTGTCTATGAGTCAGAAAGTGTTAGTTCTCAATCAAGATTATAGTGCCCTCACGATTTGTTCGATGCCCAAAGCATTCTTGTTGGTCTACCTTAATAAGGCCGAATTAGTAGCTGAATCGACTACCGCAAAACTTCATTCCATCTCGCAAACCTTTCCTTTCCCCTCCGTTATTCGCTTAAATCGGTATGTTTATTTTCCGTACAAGGGAGTTGTATTAACCCGACAAAACATTTTTAAGCGCGATGCGAATACATGTCAATATTGTGGATCGAAAGATCATTTGACATTAGACCATGTGATGCCAAAATCTAGGCAGGGAAGGACTTCTTGGGATAATTTAACGACCGCTTGTAAATATTGCAATTCAAAAAAAGGAGACCTAACTCCAGAGGAAGCTGGGATGCATTTAGCACGCCATCCTTTCAAACCATCTTTTGTTATGTTTTTGCGAAATTTTTCCGGAATTTTGGACCAACAATGGATTCCGTTTGTGGGATCTAAAAGAGAACCCATCTATTAAGTATGAAAATTTCATTTATTGGCGCAGGAAATGTGGCTTGGCATCTATCTCAGGCATTTGAAAATGCAGGAAATTCTGTTCAAGAAGTTTTCAGTAGAGATCCTAAAAAGGCAAAAGAATTAAGTAGCTTTTTATATAATGCGCGTGTTCAGGAACATTTAGATTTTTCCGAATCTACTTCAGAAGTATTTTTCATGTGCATTCCTGAATCTGCCTATCCTCAAGTTTTACCCGAACTTTTATTGCCCAAATATGGGATTCTAGTATTGGTTTCAGGTACGGCCCAATTGGCAGAATCGATGCTTTTGTACGATCCACTTCGGGAAAGTATGAATCAGATTGGAGTGTTTTTCCCGGTCCAACATGTTTTAACGGGTCGTAAATTAAACCTTTCAAATACACCGATATGTGTTGAGGTGTTGGTGGAGGAAACGGAAACTATTTTATTGGCGCTTGCCAAAGATGTGTCCGATGCCATTTATTTAGTCAATGGGGATGAACGAAAAAAGATTCATTTGGCGATGTTAATGGCAGGTACATTTACTCAGCAACTTTGGAATCAAGCGAAAGAATTGTTGACATCGATCGAATTAGAACCTCAATTAATTCAAGGGGTTGTCGAAAATTACATGAAGTCATTTTTCTCCAATCATCCCATTTCTCCGGCCCAAGAAGCCGCAAAATTACAAGATGGCCGAATGGTGATGGACCAACAATCACTCATTGATCGTCCGGAAATGCAGGAAATCTATAAACAGATGCTGGCTTTAATTAAATCCCAATCACTTGATTAACGGTCGGTCCATCTCCTGAATAACGCGCACTTTACTAAATCCCAAAATAATTGTGTGTGCCACTGGATGGGTAAAAATGTAAAAGAGGCTATCGCCATTTGCATTTTTTTGTATGCTTGGAGGAATCTCTTGGTGAATGGATTGACTATAATCTAATGCATCCAAAATTTCTTTAATTTTTTGGTCACGCACTTGAACGTTTAGTTCGCTAGGTTTTCCTACAAGAATGGAAATTCCATATTTTTTGGAAAGGGCTGCCAAGTCTAAGGCCGATTTTTCGCTTAGCTTTTTTTCTATTTCTTTTTGAACACCTAAACCCCATGTGTCTACCTGGTTTACAATTTGTTCTGGTAGGACGCGCTTAACCTGCTTGGCTTTCATTTCTTTGACTGCAGCCGTAGTATCAATGCGTGTTGAAAAGTCACACGAGCTTAAACTTAAGATTAAAAAGAGCAAGAAGAGTTTGGATAGTGACATAATAAAAAAGCGTTGCGCAAAGGTATTCAACTAATTGTTATCTTTGCAAAAATTTTTAAAATAGAAAATCATGCTTGAGCAGTTGGAGGCCATTAGAGAACGTTTTTTAGAAGTGGAGCAACAGATCGCCATGCCGGAAGTCGTATCAGATTTAAAGAAATTCAAAACATTGAGTAAGGAATACAAGGATTTGCAAAAAATTGTCGATCAGTATACCACCTATTTGAATTTGTTGAAGTCCATCGAGGAGGCAAAGGATGTTATTGCCACGGAAAAAGATGAAGATTTTAGGGATATGGCTAAGGCGGAGTTGGATGAATTAATTCCAGCCGAGAAAGACATGAATGAGGTGTTAAAGGAGATGCTTATTCCTAGGGATCCTAATGATTCCAAGGATTGTATTTTGGAAGTTAGAGGTGGAACAGGAGGGGATGAAGCAAGTATTTTTGCAGGTGATTTATTTAGAATGTATCAGCGATATGCTGAAAAGATGGGCTGGACTTTCCAAATTATGGATTTTACAGAAGGCTCAGCCGGTGGATATAAGGAGATTATTGCCTCGGTTCAAGGGGAAGATGTTTATGCTAAAATGAAATTTGAATCGGGTGTTCATCGAGTTCAACGGGTGCCTGCGACTGAATCTGCAGGTAGAATTCATACGTCAGCAGCTTCGGTAGCGGTCATGCCAGAGGCTGATGAGGTAGATGTTCAAATTAATATGAACGATATCAGAAAGGATACTTTCTGTTCATCCGGAGCGGGCGGCCAGTCGGTGAATACGACTTATTCTGCTGTTCGTGTGACGCACATTCCTTCTGGACTTGTGGTTCAGTGTCAAGATGAGCGATCTCAAATTAAGAACTTTGATAAGGCCATGACCGTTTTGCGTTCAAGGCTTTATGAAATTGAGTTGGCCAAACGTAATGCTGAAATTGCTGGTAATCGTAAATCGATGGTGGGCTCTGGAGACCGTTCTGACAAAATTAGAACGTATAATTATCCACAAGGTCGAGTTACAGATCATCGCATCGGATTGACCGTTTATAATTTGCCGACCGTCATGGATGGTGAAATAGCTGAATTTATTGAGCAATTGAGGATTGCGGAAAATTCGGAAAGACTTACCGAAGGAGCTGTTTAAGTTTTTGTACGATTAAGCCTTTTCAAGTTTAAAGCTGAAGCTAGTTCCTTTGTCAACTTTAGAGATGACCGTGATTTGGCTTCCATGTGCTTTAACGATGTGTTTAACAATCGATAATCCCAAGCCAGAGCCACCACTCATTTTAGCCCTGCTTTTATCTACTCGATAAAAACGCTCAAATAACCTTGGTAAGTGCTCTGCAGGAATTCCAGGCCCGTTATCTTTCACTGAAATTTGAAGATTTTTTTTCCGCTCTTCAATCAACACATTCACTTTCCCTTCCTGATTTCCGTACTTGATGCCATTTTCAATTAAATTGACTAAAACCTGTTCCATGCGTTGGCTATCCGCTTTGACTAAAAGGGGGCCTTCCTTGCCGGTCAACTTCAACGATACTTTTTTTGATTTAGCTTTGGCTTCTAATTGTTCAAAAATATCTAAAATGATGGGACGCAAATCGATCGATTTTTTATCAATTTTAATGGCACCGGTTTCTATCTGAGAAACCGTCAATAAATCTTTTACTAAAACATCTAATCCATCCAGACTTTTCGCAGCTTTCTCTAAAAATTTGGTTCTAATTTCGATGCCTTCTTCCGGATTATCTAGTAGTGTATGCACAAAGCCTTGAGCGGCAAAAATAGGGGTCTTTAATTCATGTGAGACATCGGCTAAAAATTCTTGTCGGTATTTAGCTGATTTTCTCAATTCCTTCACCTCATCTTCTTTGGTTGTGACATAGGAGTTTAATTCCTCTGTCAACAAAGCAATGGGGTTATCTTTTTCGATTAATTGAGAACGAGAAATGACTGAAAAATTCTTCTTTTTAATCTGTTTGATGCGGTCATATAACAAATTCACCTCTTTGAAAACTAAATAATCCAAGGCAAAATATATTAAAACAGCGCCAAAAATTAGACAACTTGTAAAGCACACAAATAGGGTACTTATATCAGAGCTTGGCAAAAATGAAATGAATGCTGTCGTCACTCCAGCAATGACAATAGCTAGAATAAGGGATAGGTATTTTGGACTTAGCATATCAGGTAATTTGCTAAATTTCATAAAAAAATGGGAAAATCCCTACCTAAATCACTCAAAATCTTTTCATTAAACCCTCTTCCCAGACAAATTTTGTACCTTTACACTTTGAAAGGAATCTCATGGAATTAAATTTATTAAGTGCTATTTCTCCCGTGGACGGGAGATATCGTCGACAAACATCTGTTTTGGCGCCTTATTTTTCTGAATTTGGTTTAATTCAATACCGCGTTCGAGTTGAAATTGAATATTTTATTGCGCTTTGTGAAATTCCATTAAAACCGCTTGCCAGTTTCCCGGCAGGCGCTTTTGTTGATCTACGAAATTTGTATCTCCAATTTTCTGAGGCCGATGCGCAATGGATCAAGGACAAAGAAAAAGTGACCAACCATGACGTCAAAGCAGTTGAGTATTTTATCAAGGAAAAAATGCTGAATCTTTCTGGGAAGCATGGGGACTTATCAAGCTATGTGGAATTTATTCATTTTGGATTGACTTCTCAGGACATTAACAATTCAGCTATTCCGATGTCCATCGCGGAGGCACATAAAAATGTTATTTTACCTGCTTATAAATCCATTGTTGAAATCCTTTCTACTTATGCAAAGGATTGGAAAGACATTCCATTACTCGCGCATACACATGGTCAGCCTGCTTCGCCTACCCGGCTTGGCAAGGAAGTGATGGTTTTTGTGGAGAGGTTGAATCGCCAATTAGATCTTTTGGCTCTAATTCCTTTTTCAGGAAAATTTGGGGGTGCTACAGGAAATTTTAACGCACACCAAGTGGCTTTTCCGGACATTAATTGGCCCCAATTTGCCGCGAAATTGCACAGTAATTTAGGGATTGTTCGATCAAAGTACACGACACAGATTGAGCATTATGATAATTTGGCGGCCTATTTTGATGGCTTAAAAAGATTAAATACGATTTTAATTGACCTTTCCCGAGATATTTGGCAGTACATTTCCATGGGATACTTTAAGCAAAAAATTAAAGAGGGGGAAATAGGGTCGTCGGCCATGCCTCATAAAGTAAACCCAATTGATTTTGAAAATGCGGAAGGTAATTTGGCATTTTCAAATGCTACATTTGAATTCTTGTCGGCAAAATTGCCAATTTCTAGATTGCAGCGCGATTTAACGGACTCAACAGTCCTCAGAAATGTGGGAATGCCTTTAGCACACACCTTAATTGCATTAAATTCTTTGCAAAAAGGATTAGGGAAGTTAGAATTAAATGAATCAAAAATTACGCATGATTTAGAGGAAAACTGGGTCGTTATCGCGGAAGCTATTCAAACGGTACTTCGACGTGAGTCTTATCCAAAACCGTATGAGGCGCTAAAGGATTTAACACGTCATCATGGTAAAATAGACCAAACCGTTTTTCATCAATTTATTGACGGTTTAGCGGTGAGTGAAGCGATCAAAAATGAATTAAAACTTATTTCACCGTTCAACTTTGTTGGCCGAGACGAAAATTAAAATATGAACCAACAATTAATGCATATTGCTTTGGTGGTCGCTGATTATGATGAAGCGATTGCTTGGTATACCCAAAAATTAGGCTTCCATTTAATCGAGGACACTACACTGAGTGAGGTAAAGCGTTGGGTTTTAATTCAACCTCCTGGAGAGGGGAGTTGCCAATTACTTTTAGCAAAGGCTGCCACAGAGGAACAAAAATCGAGAGTCGGAAATCAAACAGGAGGGCGTGTATTTTTATTTTTACACACGGATAATTTTGAAAGGGACCATGATAATTTGCTTCAAAAAGGAATCACAATCGTACGAGGACCGTCCGAGGAGGAATATGGTAAAGTCCTTGTTTTCGAGGACTTGTATGGAAATTTATGGGATTTAATAGGTTAAAGTTTTGATTTAATAGATTTCATTTTACATTTGTAAAAATTATAACAAAATGATAAAAGCAGCATACAACAAAAACGGTTGGCAAGGGTAACAAATCCTTGAACAGTTTTGCTGTGTGCACATATGATATGTTTTACAAAGGCTTGCTGTTCTCAGTAAGCCTTTTTTTATTAATTTGTATTCAATTTATAAACATGTCTACGACGCAAAATATACAGTTAAAAACGAGTAGAAAGACGCTTTTGGCCGATACGATGACGCCCATTGGTTTATTTCTTAAAATTCGGCAGAATTTCAAAAACTCGGTCATATTGGAATCCGCTGATTACCACGGTCGTGAGCACGGTTTTTCTCACATCGCCTTTGAACCTATCGCAAGTTTTACCTTAGATCAGTCGGTGGTTGTTCAAAAATTTCCTGATGGAACCGAAGAGACGTTTGTGTTGGCATCGCGCCAACAAGCCATTATGGCTTTGAAAAACTTTGCGGGTCGTTTTGTTTTTTCAAAAGAGGCGGGGGATTCGCCCATGGCTAACGGACTTTTTGGCCATATATCGTATGATGCGGTTCAATATTTTGAAGACATCGAGATGAGGGGCAAAAGTAAGGAGACGGAGATCCCATCCATTCGCTATTTTGTTTACCGATATGTGTTGGCATTTAATCACTTTAACAACCAACTGGCCTACTATTCGCATACCTATGATGGAAGCGAACCCAGTTTTGATGCCATTTTTGATGCCATTGATCAGCCTGCTGAAGCCTTGGGGAAATTTCAACGCCAAGGGGAAGAAGTTAGTAATTTGACCGAAGATCAAACTCGGGAAATAGTTCAAACGTGTATAAAACATTGTTTGCGGGGGGATGTATTTCAAATTGTACCTTCTCGTAGATTTAGTCTAAATTATCAAGGGGATGATTTTCAGGTGTATAGGGCTTTGCGTTCCGTGAATCCATCGCCTTATTTGTTTTACTTTGATTATGAAGAGTACCGTATTTTTGGTGCTTCACCAGAGAAACAAATTAAAATTGACGGTGATTTAGCTGAAATTCACCCCATTGCCGGAACATTTAGACGTTCTGGGGATGATGCGCGTGATGCGGAATTAGCGCAGGCATTGATTGCTGATCCCAAAGAATCGGCCGAACATGTCATGTTGGTGGATTTAGCTAGAAATGATTTAAGTAGGAGTGCTGAAAATGTAAAAGTGGAAACCTTCAAGGAGGTTCAGTTTTTCTCTCATGTTATTCACTTGGTTTCAAAAGTAACAGGACGCATGCAAAAAGGGGTTAATTCGCTCCAATTAGTAGCCGATACTTTTCCTGCGGGAACTTTAAGTGGTGCGCCAAAACACAATGCGATGACGATTATTAATCGCTTGGAACCTACCAACCGTGCCATTTATGGTGGGGCGATTGGCTTCATGGATTTTGAAGGCAATTTCAATCATGCCATTGCGATAAGAACATTTTTGAGCAAGGGTGAAACCTTGTTTTTTCAAGCAGGAATGGGTGTAGTGGCTAAATCAGTGGTGGCCAGTGAAATGCAGGAAATACATAATAAATTGGCCGCTTTGCGCAGAGCATTAGAAGTGGCGGAAACTTTATCTTAAGGAATTATGAATGTATTAGTGATTGATAATTATGATTCATTTGTCTATAATCTAGTTTACCTTTTGAAGGAGCTGGGGGCCAAAGTAGATGTGTTTCGCAACGATAAAATTTCGTTGGAGGAAGTGGCTGCGTATGATCAGATTTTACTTTCGCCGGGTCCTGGAATTCCCTCTGAAGCAGGAATCATGTTGGATTTATTGAAGGAATATAAGTCGAGCAAAAAAATATTAGGCGTTTGTTTGGGGCATCAGGCGATTGGCGAGGCCTTTGGGTCTCAATTGCAAAATATGGGGGAGGTATTGCATGGAGTGACTACGGAATGCGTGGTGACGGATCCTAGCGAAAAATTATTCCAAGGTATCCCATCGCGCTTTGAGGTATGTCGGTATCATTCATGGACGGTTGTACCCGAAACAATGCCTGCTGATTTAAAAATTACGGCAGTGGATGATAAAGGATTTGTGATGGCCGAGGCACATCAAAAGTATGATGTACGTGGGGTTCAATTTCACCCTGAGGCCTATTTGACCCAACATGGTTTACAAATGATTAAAAATTGGTTGAAATAAAAATGAAAAAAATATTAGAAAGACGTGTTGAAGGTGAGGCACTTAGCGAACAAGAGGCCGGGGATATTATGTTGAAAATAGGGCAAGGCGAGATAAATCCAAGTCAAATTGCTTCATTTTTATCATCTTATTGGTATCATCCGATTCAGGTAGCAGAACTAAAAGGGTTTGTATCGGCGATGATGGAATTGGCTGTAACGGTTGATTTATCTGAATTTGATGCCATGGATGTTTGTGGAACAGGGGGTGATGGGAAGGACACTTTCAATATTAGTACCACTTCGTCTTTTATTATTGTGGGTGCTGGCCAGAAAATTGCGAAGCATGGAAATCATGGCGTCTCCTCTTCCGTGGGCTCGTCGACCGTCTTGGAATTTTTGGGATTGAAATTCAATAGTGATGCAAAAATTTTAAAACGTAAAATGGATTCTGCGGGTATGTGTTTTTTACATGCGCCCTTGTTTCATCCTGCTATGAGGTTTGTGGGGCCTATTCGTAAGGAGTTAGGGATGAAAACGTTTTTTAATTTATTGGGACCTTTATTGAACCCCGCTCGGGTCCATAAGCAATTGACCGGTGTCTATGCGCCTTCAGCTTTTGAATTATATGCCGGCTTTTTTAAGGAGAGCCAAAATAAATATGGAATTGTTTATTCTGAGGATGGATATGATGAAATTTCGTTGACCTCTTCATTTCGTTTGACGACTCATGCTGGAGAAAAAGTGTACCAACCGTCCGATTTAGGCTGTTCAAAGGTTCAGCAATCGGAATTGCATGGCGGAGCAAATGTCGAGGAATCAGCTAAAATGTTATATAAGATTTTACAAAGAGAGGGAACGGTTGCGCAAACACAAGCTGTTTTGGCGAATGCAGGTGCCGCATTATGGGTGGCTGAAAAGTCGGCAAGCTTTCAAGATGGGTATTTAATGGCGAAGGAATCGCTGGAAAGTGGTAGAGCTTTTCAGGCGTTTAAGAAATTTATTATGGATTAAAGAGACGGATAAGATAGACGCGAGGTATCGCGTCTCTACAAAAACAAATATAGCGATGTGATAATTGCGTCGTGAGTTAAGGAAAAAATGAGCATTTTAGATCAAATTATTGTTAAAAAAAGGGAGGAGGTTGCGTTAAGCAAAAAGGCTAAATCTGTTTCTCAATTAGAGAAGCAAGGCTATTTTGCGCGTTCTTGTCATTCCTTATCAATGTCATTAATTGCTCCCGCATCTACGGGAATAATTGCTGAATTTAAACGCAAGTCGCCATCCAAAGGAATTATAAATGACCGAATGGGTGTGGATGAAGTGACGAGGGGATATGTGGAGGCTGGCGCTGCTTGTTTATCTGTCTTGACGGATGAGCATTTTTTTGGAGGTACTTATGCAGATTTTGAATTAGCTAGAAAGACGAATCCAGGAACACCTTTGTTGCGCAAGGATTTTATGATTGACGAGTATCAAATTATTGAAGCTAAATCAATGGGTGCAGATGTTGTTTTGCTGATAGCTGCAGCGTTGAGTCCTTTGGAAATTAAAACATTAGGAACTTTAGCACGTTCTTTAGGCATGGAGACTTTGTTAGAAGTTCATGACCAAGAAGAATTGGATCGAAGCGTGGGGGATTATATTTCGGTTGTGGGCGTAAATAATCGAAATTTGAAGAATTTTTCGGAGCAAAACGTGGAGGCCTCAATGGTGTTGGCGGATAAAATTCCGGCTCAATTTGTGAAAGTTTCTGAAAGTTGTATTTCGAGTGCAGAGATCATAAAGGAGTTGAAAACATATGGATATCGCGGGTTTTTGATCGGCGAAAGTTTTATGAAAACGACGAATCCTGGGGAAGCTTTAACTGAATTTTTAAAATAGGAAAGATGAAGTGGAAGGTTTGTGGCATGCGAGATTTAGGAAATATTGAGGATGTTGCTGCATTTGAGCCCGACTTTATGGGATTTATTTGGGCTTCAAAATCGCCCAGGTATGTGGGAGAAGAGTTTAAAATTCCAGCATTGCCAAAAACCACGAAGGCCGTTGGGGTTTTTGTTGACGCATCCGTAGAGAAAATTGCTGATCTGGCAAGAAAAGCTAGTTTTGAATGGGTTCAATTGCATGGTCAGGAATCGGCCAATGATATATTGAAATTAAAGTCTTTGGGACTTAAGGTGATCAAGGCTATTTCTGTGAGCAATGAAAATGATTTGTTGGCCTGTGTGGGGGAGCCGGATTTATTTTTATTGGATACGAAAAAGGGGGAACAAGTGGGTGGAACGGGAATGGCTTTTGATTGGACGATGCTTCAGGCATATAAAAAGTCAATTCCATTTATATTAGCAGGCGGATTGGGGGAGGAAAATGTGGCGGAAGCGGTATCTTTGTCGGCGCAATTTCCTATCTATGCGCTTGATTTTAACAGTAAATTAGAGTCAATGCCAGGAGTTAAGGATATAGAAAAAGTTAAAAATATTTCAAAAATAATTGAAAGATGATCGATGCAGGAATATCTTTTCATGTCAGTGAAAAGGGTTATTATGGTGATTTTGGGGGTGCTTTTATCCCTGAAATGTTGTATCCCAATGTAGAAGAATTGCGTTTACATTATTTGGAATACATGATGGAACCAAGCTTTCAAAAAGAATTTCATTTCTTATTGAAGGATTTTGTGGGCCGACCGACCCCTTTGTTTAAGGCGGAGCGATTGTCGGCTAAATACAACACCCAAATTTATTTGAAGAGGGAAGACCTGTGCCATACGGGGGCTCATAAAGTAAATAATACGATAGGTCAGATTTTGATGGCTAAGCGATTAGGCAAAAATAAGATAGTAGCTGAAACAGGTGCTGGACAGCATGGAGTGGCAACTGCCACAGTTTGTGCTTTGATGGGAATGGAATGTATCATTTACATGGGAGCTATTGATATTGAGCGTCAAGCGCCAAATGTCGCTCGAATGAAAATGCTCGGAGCTACTGTTGTTGCCGCGCAATCAGGTTCAAAGACGTTAAAAGATGCGACCAATGAGGCGATGCGTCATTGGATTAATCATCCGGTTGATACACATTATATTATTGGTTCCGTGGTGGGGCCGCATCCGTATCCCGATATGGTTGCCAAATTTCAATCCGTTATTTCGGAGGAAATCAAATGGCAATTACAAGAGAAAGAGGGGCGCGACTATCCAGATTATATATTGGCTTGTGTAGGAGGTGGTTCAAATGCCGCTGGAGCATTTTATCATTATTTGGATGAACCGCGAACGGCTTTAATTGCTGCGGAGGCGGCAGGCCAAGGAGTATCCAGTGGACATTCAGCTGCCACTACTTTTTTAGGAAAACCGGGTGTTTTGCATGGATCCAAAAGCTTATTGATGCAAACGGAAGATGGCCAAGTGATTGAGCCTTATTCGATTTCCGCTGGTTTGGATTATCCAGGAATTGGGCCTTTGCATGCTCATTTGGCAACATCTGGCCGAGCGAAGTTTTTTGATATTACAGATGATGAAGCTTTGAAGGCTGCCCTAGAATGCTCAATGCTTGAGGGGATTATCCCAGCATTGGAAACCGCGCATGCGCTTGCGGTATTTGGAAAATTAGGAGCTAAGCCAAATGAAATTTCGGTTGTAAATTTATCAGGAAGAGGCGATAAGGATTTGGCGACATACCAAGAAAAATTAAAATTGAACCCGTAATATGAATCGTATATCAACTTTATTTAATTCAACCCAAGAGCCTATTTTAAATGTATATGCGACGGCGGGTTATCCTAATTTTGGAGATACCATGCTTGTTTTAAATGCATTGCAAGAAGGCGGTGTTGATATAATTGAAATTGGGATGCCTTATTCCGATCCGGTAGCAGATGGGGAGACGATCCAGCAATCGAACCAAGTCTCTTTAGATCAAGGAATGACGGTTACACATTTGTTTGATCAGCTTAAAAATATGCGCCAAAGCATTTCGGTTCCTGTGTTATTGATGGGGTATATAAACCCCGTATTGCAATTTGGAGTAGAACGTTTTTGTCAAAAATGCCAGGAAGTGGGTGTTGATGGATTGATTTTACCCGATTTGCCTTTGGCAGAATATCAGCAAAGTTATCAAACGATTTTTGAGCAATATGGCTTGTTAAATATCTTTTTAATTACCCCTCAAACATCAGATGAACGAATAAAGCAAATCGATTCCGTTAGTGAAGGATTTATTTATATGGTGTCATCGGCTAGTACAACTGGTGCTAAAACGGGTATTTCGTCAGATCAAGAAGCTTATTTCAAACGTATTGATGGAATGAAATTAAAAAATCCGAGGCTTGTTGGCTTTGGAATTTCTGACCGAGAGAGCTTTTTGAAGGCTTCAAATGGTGCATCAGGAGCAATTATAGGAAGTGCATTTGTGAAACTTCTCGGGAATGCTAAAAACCTAAGAGAGGAAATTGTGGGGTTTGTGAAAAGTATCAAGGGATTAAAATAAATTTTAGGAATAATTTTAATCATTCTTTTTAAAAAGATTTTATTTTTCTATCTTTGCAACCCGAATCAGCTCGGCTTATGTACAATTGGACCGCTAAGCGCTGATAATCATCCAAAATTTAAGAAAGATGAGTGAATTAATTAAGTTTGTTGAAGCAGAAAGTGCACCACGTAGAGCGGAGCATCCAGAGTTTGGAGCTGGCGATACAGTTAATGTACACGTAAAAATTCGTGAAGGAAACAAGGAGCGTATCCAGGTATTCCAAGGGTTAGTTATTCAGCGCAAGAATTCAGGTGCTGGTGAAACATTTACCGTTCGTAAGATTTCAAATGGTATTGGAGTGGAACGTATTTTCCCAATCTTGTCACCAAATGTTGACAAAATCGAGGTGACTCGTCATGGTAAAGTTCGTCGTGCTCGTTTATACTACATGAGAGGTAAGCAAGGAAAAGCGGCTCGTGTAAAAGAGAAGAAAAAATAGGTTTGAGATTTTTATAAATGAAAAAGCTGTTCAGAAATGAACAGCTTTTTTTGTTTAATTAGTTCCTGACAGTTTAGTTATTTAATTTAGGCTTATGGCTTCCCTAGCCATATTTAAATCATAGTTCATTTGTAGTCTTAGCCAATATTCTGCAGGGATGCCTAAGGCTTTTTCTAATGATATGGCAAAGTTTGCGTGAATACTTCGTTTGCCTTTGATAATCTCATTTAAAAATGAAGCTTTAACTCCCGTTTGGGTTGCAATTTTAATTTGAGATATCTTTCGCTCTTTCATTTCATCTAATAGAAGTTCGCCGGGATGAGTTGAAAAGAAAGGCTTTAATTCAGGTTTATTTTTCATGATTATTTGAATGTGTCAAAGATATAACATTTATTCACTTTTTTGTGAATAAATGTTATATCTAATCAATAAAAATACATGGATATTTAGTTTTAAAAATATTTAAAACTGATCATTAAAATAAATAATCAATAGACTGATTATTACCCT
>CAIZMB010000190.1 GCA_903933935.1 uncultured Cytophagaceae bacterium | reverse complement strand
GCTCCAGCAGGAAGTGGCTTGTTTTTGATGGCTGCTACGGCTTCATTAAATGCGGCTGTTCCCGGAACTAATCTTCTTCCACCATCAGCAGTTAAACGAGCTGCATCATGATAAGCAGCAAATTTTCCTTGTGTATTTGCAATTGCATTGCCAATGGCTGCTGTTGGATTTCCCGTTTGCGCTAGTGTGGTTGCCAAAACAGTACCAAAGTTCTGTAGGGCAGCTCCTGCAAATGCTCCGAAATAAGTAGGATACCAAGAGGTACTAGGCGTTGCGGCCTCGTTTACTAATTGGCCCAAAGTTCCTGTTGCATACGCATCACCCGAATTCTCTTGGGTTGTGTAAGCACGCAAGAAGAAATTACTTCCTTTCAACTCAGCCTTATATTGTCCCATAGAGAAATTCTTGATCGAATAACGATCAGCTCCCGTATATAATGTGGTACCAGTACCGTATGATCCTTGTAAAATCAATTCTACGTTATCATTAAAACGATAATGCAATGCCGCATTAAATTTCATATTGCGGTTTGTATAAGACGCTAAATCACTTTCCTTATATCCTTCACGAGAAATATAAGACTTCGGTACAATGTAATTTAAAATAGCCGTTGGCGATAATAATCCACCCGTAGCTTTTGAAATTTGATTAATTCCCGCAGTTAAAGGATGTGAAGGAACACCTAATAAAGGAGTCAAAGAAGATAACATTTCAACGTTAGTTTCGTCACCAAAAATACTAACCCCATTGTAGGCTAAATTTCCCATCCGACTACCAGGTCCCAATTTTGACCCATTCAATAAGGATTGATCACGGTAATCTGTCGACTGCCAATCCTCGGCGCTCAACGTATTAAAATTAAATTTGTAAGCCAATTTATTATTGATGGCCTTCGCATAACGTATCGAAATATCACTGTATGGAGTGGTCGCCTCAGAACGATTTGATGCATTCATCGCACCCACTTTCACCTGAGCACTTAAGCCTTGGTATAAGAAAGGCGATTTCGAACTCATTAAAATAATTCCATTCAACGCATTTGGACCATACAAAGCAGATGATGCACCTGGAAGTAATTCAACTCCTTCCAAATCTAATTCAGAAATACCTACGATATTACCTACCGAGAAGTTCAAACCTGGCGCTTGGTTATCCATGCCGTCGATTAATTGAACAACACGTGTATTACCGTTGCTATTAAATCCACGCATATTGATGGAAGAAAAAGTAAGGGATTGAGTACTAGTTTCAACTCCTTTCATATTTCTTAATGCATCATAAAATGAAGGTGCAGCTGACTCTCTTATCGCACGAATATCCATTTTTTCAATGGTTACCGGAGATTCTAACACGCTTTCTTCAATTCTAGAGGCAGATACGACAACATCCTGACCTAAAGTCGCTTGTTCTTTTAAGGAGATGTTTAGATTGGAATTCGCTGATGAAACAAGGATTTCTTGGCGTTCATAACCGACCATAGAAACAGATAAAGTGAATGGAACTGGTGTCGTTGTGTTCAAGGAATAATTACCTTTTGCATCTGAAATAGTACCAATAACTTTCCCTTTAACAGAGATACTAACCCCAATAAGCGCCTCTTTTGAAGCAGCATCACGAACATTTCCGGCAACCTTAGTCTGTGCCATAGCAGCAAAGCCAAGAAGGAAAATGAACGAGAAAATGGGAAGGACTTGAGTAATAATTCTTTTCATAATGAAGATTTTTTAATTACTTATTTTGATTATTAGGTTACACTTTTGCAACAAAGCTACGTAAGATTTATGTAATGGCCACTTGTTGTATCAAAAAATTGCAAGTTTTTAAGAAAATATTTTTATTTCAAAACATGATTTTTAAACGTTATAACCAATCTATCTGTTTTT
>CAIZMB010000189.1 GCA_903933935.1 uncultured Cytophagaceae bacterium | reverse complement strand
TTCTCTGCCAAATCGAATGCTGAATTAAGAATAGGTTCAACACTCATTTGGAGTCAGACCGCCGCGGACTCGGTCAATGTTAATTATACCTTAGGTGCAGAACAAGGCAAATCGTATCAATTTGTACTTAGTCTTGAGTCTGGAAGCGTTAAATACAAGGATTCGGTACAAATATTAACTAAACCACTTGTCGCGATTAAAGATCGACATGCAGGCATTAAAGATGGGATAACGTATGTTGGGGATCATGTTTTCTTATCCTTATATGCTCCTCAAAAAAGTTTTGTTTATGCGATTGGCGAGTTTTCAAATTGGAAAGTTAATCCGGCTTATTTAATGAATCGGACTTCTGATGAAAATCGGTATTGGATCGATTTAGGAAGCTTTCCTTCGGGTCAAGAGGTGGCTTATCAGTATTATGTGGATGGTAATTTAACGGTTGCAGATCCATTAGCCGACCAGATTTTAGACCCCAATAACGATGTGTATATTTCAAGTAAGACCTATCCTAATTTAAAAAAATACCCTGCGGCCACTTCAGGAATTGTTTCTGTATTTTCAACGGGCCAAAAAGATTATCCTTGGACAGTGAAGAATTTTGTTCGGCCTTCGCAGAGTAAATTAAACATTTATGAGTTGTTGGTCCGTGATTTTGTAGCGGACAAACGGTATGTGACAGTGGCTGATTCCTTGCCATATTTAAAGAAATTGGGCATAAATGCACTTGAATTAATGCCTGTGATGGAATTTACGGGAAACGATTCCTGGGGGTATAATCCCATTTTTTATTTTGCGCCCGACAAGGCCTATGGTACTAAAAATGATTTAAAGTACTTGATCGATAAATGCCATGAAAATGGCATTGCGGTTATTTTAGATATGGTTTTGAATCAAGCTGATCTTGAAAATCCCTATGTAAAAATGTATTGGGATGGAACAAAGCCCACGTCAACTAGTCCCTTTTTTAATGTAACGGCGACTCATCCTTTTAGTGTTTTTTTTGATTTTAATCACGAGAGTCCACATACGCAATGGTTGGTCGACGCGGTGTGTCAATACTGGCTCACTGAATACAAGATGGATGGTTTTAGATTTGATTTATCCAAAGGATTTACGCAAATAAATTCTGGGACCAATGTGGATTTATGGGGTAAATATGATGCGAGTCGAATTAAAATTTGGAAAAGGATTTTTAATCAGATTCGAACGTATGATTCAAATGCCTATGTAATTTTAGAGCATTTTGCTGATAATTTAGAGGAGAAGGAATTGGGTGATTATGGGATGATGTTGTGGGCAAATGCCAAATTTGACATGACTAAAATCATTCAAGCGTATCCTACTAATTATGATTGGATATCGTATAATAAGAGGGGCTTTACTAAACCTCATTTAGTTAATTACATTGAGAGTCATGATGAAGAGCGCTTGATGGTTGAAATAGCAAGCTCTGCTGCTAGAAAAGTCTTTAGCGCAAGTGAGAAATTGGACCGAATGAAAATGGCTGCAGCTTTATTCTATTCCATTCCTGGCCCTAAAATGATCTGGCAATTTGGGGAGTTAGGCTATGATGTTTCCATTAATTCCAATGGTCGGACAGGTACAAAACCACTGTTATGGAACTATTTGCAAGACAAGGAACGGGTTAAATTATTGGGGGTATACCAACAAATGGCCAATTTGAGGTTAAGCAAAACTATTTTTCAAACGGCTGATTTTAAACTGGATGTGGCTAGTGAATTCAAGCAAATAAATTTAATTGAAGGAAATTCTCAAGTTTTACTGATTGCGAATTCGGGTCCTGAAACATTAGCTTCTACGCTAACCTTTCCAGTCACCGGGAAATGGTATGATTATTTTACAGGAAAATCTTTTGACCTAACCAGTAAAAACGTGCCCATTAATTTGTTGAGCGGGGAGTTTCATTTGTTTGTCAATGAGGCATGGAATAACAAAAATTTGAATTTGGTTCCTTGGGATGTGCCCAACTTCCAAGTTTTAGGTAACGCAAAAGAAATCGTTTTGTCTTTGCATATTTATCCAAATCCTAGCCAAGATGTCATTCATGTTTCTTGGAATGCCGGTCCACAAAGCGAGGTTGATTTCAAAATTATTGATAACATGGGTCGTGAAGTTTTTTCAAAGAAGATTCCTCAAATCCCAAATCGAATGAATGAGTTTGAATTTTCAAAAACAGACTTGTTAAATGCTGGTGTCTATTTTATTCAAATGGGAAAAGCCGTACGGAAATTAGTGGTGGAATAAATATTTTGTAGAGACGCGATACCTCGCGT
>CAIZMB010000188.1 GCA_903933935.1 uncultured Cytophagaceae bacterium | reverse complement strand
TTGGAAAATCAAATTGTGGGCGAACATAACCAGGCCACTTACCGTACCATGTAGTTTCTTCCCTATAATCAGCAATTTCAAAATTAAAGACTTCTTCAAAGTTAAATAGAACAATTGATTTGTCTTTAACGATCATAAAAGAGACGATATAATTTCCATCATTTAAAAA
Source organism: uncultured Cytophagaceae bacterium (assembly GCA_903933935.1). Lineage (GTDB taxonomy): Bacteria > Bacteroidota > Bacteroidia > Cytophagales > Spirosomataceae > Aquirufa. Next base: position 2,803 of record CAIZMB010000188.1, on the reverse strand, counting down.
ATAACCAGGAATTAGTAGACTAGCTTGTACCACCCCTTTATTTAATATTTTTGGTTCAGTTCCTACATTAAATATGCATTCACCGGTACTTGCATAAATATGTAGACTTATGTTCAAATTTTGGTTATCAATTAAATTCCAAAATTCTATATCAATTTTTAATGAACTTCTGACATCTGCGATTAATTGAGAACCAATTAATGAAGGAGTCAGTTTCGCATATTTTAGTCTCACAAGATCATTGCCAGGCGCTAAATTAACATCTTCAAAATCTTGCAATAACAAATTGTTTTGCATTGCAGATAAATAGTTATTTAAGACTTCGCCTGTTTCACCAAACTGCTTTACGTAACCTTTTTCTAGGTGTAAAGTCTTATTGCACAAATTGGCGACAGCAGTAAGGTTATGACTAACAAATAAAATTGTTTTTTCTTTTGAGGCGACTTCTTTCATTTTGCCTAAAGACTTCTTCTGAAAATCTGCATCACCAACTGCTAGTACTTCATCAACAATTAAGATATCAGGATCTAAATGGGCTGAAATGGCAAAACCTAATCTCACATACATACCAGAAGAATAACGCTTTACTGGAGTATCTAGAAATTTAATGATTTGATCCCCAGCAAACTCTACAATTTCATCAAATTGCTGCGTAATCTGTTTTTTACTCATCCCTAAAATGGCTCCATTCAAGTAAATATTATCTCTTCCAGAAAGTTCTGGGTGAAAACCAGTACCTACTTCTAACAAACTCGCCACCTTCCCTTCAATATTGACCTTTCCAGTTGTTGGTTTCGTTATCTTACTTAAGATTTTCAATAAAGTTGATTTTCCAGCTCCATTATTACCAATGATTCCCAATTTATCACCCTTATTTAGGTCAAAAGATACATCATTTACAGCCCAGTATTCTTCATATTCCCTTTTACTAAAAAGTTTACTCATAAATGAATTAGAACCCCCTCCTTTTGATAAAGGAAGTTGGTATTTTTTAGAAATTGAACTTACTGATACAATTCTATTCATTATAAGTAATCAACAAATGTGTTTTCTTTAAATTTGAATACCAATAACCCTAAAACAAATACGAATACACTTATTAGGCAGGATATGAAAAAATCAAAAAATGAAAGAATATGATAGCCTTGTATTAATGAAAAGCGGAAAAATTCCACTAAACCCACTAATGGATTAATAAATAAATAGTATTTAAACCAAGTTTTGCCAATGATTTCGTTTGATGTATAGATGATAGGTGTAATAAAAAAACCATATTGAACAATAAGAGGTATGATCTGTAAAAAATCACGATGCTTAATTGCAAACGATGAAAATATTAATCCTAAACCTAAACTAAGTAGCAAAAGGAAAAAAAAAGCTACAGGAAAATACAATATGTGTAAGGATAGCGAATAATTTAATGAATAACTCAAGATTAGGTATATAATAAAACCTATTATAAAATCAATAAAAGGTACGCTAATAGCAGAAATAGGAATAATGATTCGAGGAAAATAAACTTTTGAAATTAAATTGCTATTTGATAGAATTGAATTACTCGAAAACTGAAAAGCATTTGCGAAAAAATTCCAAAAAAGTACTCCTGAAAATATTACTAATTGAATTGGATAACCCCCTAAATCTTGAATATTTGATACGTTCTTAAATGCAAATAAAAACACTGACATTGTTACCAAAGGTTTTATAATAGCCCATATTATTCCTAAAAAGGTTTGCTTGTAACGAACCGAAATGTCTCTTTTTGCTAATATAAATAACAACTCTAAGTCATTTCTAACTTGAATAATTCTAGAAGTTGAAATAAAGAACATGATTATGAGATTAACTCTTTATATACACCAATTACATATATAATTAATAATGAAACTAAAAACCCTAGAAAAAAACCAATCATAGTAATTGGACCCCAAGAATGTTTGTTAACAATTAAAGGTAATTCAGTATCTGAAATTACATTAAATAAAGGAGCTTCCTTCACCTGCGAAAACTTTAAATTATCATAATTTCTGACAGCTTCTAAGTACATACCTTGAATCTGGCTAGAATTCATTTGTAATCTTTCAGCGATAATTCTAGCACTTTGAAATATAATTTGTTGATTTTGGTCATTGTAATTTGCCAATTTTCCTTGCGTAAAATATAAAGCGGATCTAAGGGAATCTACTCTTTTGCCAAGAATTATTAATAACTCTTGAGATTTTCTAGTTTTAGTATCAATATAAAAGTCAGTAACCGTTTTTAAATATAATTTTGACCAAATAAAAGCAAGAGTATCACTTCTAGCTTCTACTGCTAAAGTCTGGAAACTAGATTTGGGGTTTTCTACTGTAATGGATGTTTTTGATTTTAAATGCTCATATATTAAATCTAAAACATTTCGATCTTGTATAGAAATTTTTTGAGGATTGGATTCAGTAAACCTATGAGTATAAAAATCACTAGGTAAATTTTTCCATTCGTATTTATCTATTTTAGATTTTGATAAAAAAAAATTACCAAAAATATCTACCTTATTTCCAAATTTCACTTTTGTTAAAATAGCTTTTTTATAAATAGCTTTCGTTTTTAGTAATTCTTTAAAGTTTTCACCACTGAATAAAGAGCTACTAACTCCAATAGAAGATCCTACACCAAAAGAGCTAGCAATATCAGTTAAACCCCCAACAGAACTATTTTCACCTTCTAGGACAAATACAATTTCTGATTTATAGGAAATATCTTTATATTTTTGATATTCAATAAATAAACCAGAAAAACCTCCAACAATACTTCCTAATACAAG
>CAIZMB010000187.1 GCA_903933935.1 uncultured Cytophagaceae bacterium | reverse complement strand
GCTAATTTAATTTTCATACTAGCTACTAGTTTTTCGTTGTATTCCGAATCGCTAATTGACTTGCATCCAGCTTTTAAATCCGTTTCGTATGAATCCAATTTCTTGATGATTTCATCTGCCGATTTGTCTATTTTAATTTTTGCGTTTTCTCTGTCCAGGTCCACGTGTCTTTTCAACTCTGAAATCTTGGTATAGATCGCATTTTCTGGATCGTCATGAATATTTTCTATTTGGCTGATTTTCTTCTTTAGTTGTTCGAGAACATCCTGGTACTTTTGATCAATCGTTGAAGTATGCAGTTCACGGTCAATTAGATTTTTCAAAACCTTGTTAATATGAAACTCTTGCTTTGGCAAAACTTTTTCACAAAACATGCATGAAACATTTGTTGTCTGTAACATCAACTCATCGATGTGCTTCTTGCAAACATTTTCGCCGCAACAAGTTAAAAAGACTGGGTCCATATATGTTTCTTTACAATGGCTGCATGTAAAATCATCTTTAATATTCATTTTGTTTTAATAATATCTAATTTGAATAATTATTTTTGAATTTAATGTTTAAAAATAAGGATTTATCTGCTTAAAAACTAATAAATCAGTTAAAAAAATTAGTGCTTAAAGTGACGTATTCCGGTCATCACCATGGCCACATTATTTGCATCACAATAATCAATAGAATCCTGATCCTTGATCGACCCACCTGGCTGCGTAACCGCAACCACTCCCGCATTTCCAGCAATTTCCACACAATCAGGAAAAGGGAAAAATGCATCCGATGCCATGACAGAACCTTTCAAATCAAAACCAAACTCTTTCGCTTTATCTATCGCTTGCTTTAACGCATCAACCCGAGATGTTTGACCCACACCTGAAGCCAACAATTGACCATCGTTGGCCAATATAATCGTATTCGATTTTGTATGCTTGCAAATCTTAAGCGCAAAGGCCAATGCACGCTTTTGCTCATCCGTAGGTACAATTTTAGTCACGGTTTTGAAGTCACTTACCCCCTCCATCACCAAATCCTTATCTTGCTCCAACACTCCATTGAGCAATGTTTTGAACATTTTCTTTGGAAAATCTACTTGATTACGCTTTAATAAAATTCTATTTTTCTTCGTTTGCAAAATGGCTAAAGCCTCCGCAGTAAAGGACGGTGCAATTAATATCTCGCAAAATAAGGGGTTTATGGATTCAGCCGCTGATGCATCAACTTCTCGATTTGTAGCTAATACACCCCCAAAAGCAGAAATTGGATCGCAAGATAATGCCTTATCATAAGCCTCCCTTACTGTTTTACCCGTCGCCACTCCACAAGCATTCATATGTTTTATGATCACAAAAGCCGTTTCTTCAAATTCATCCAATAAGGATAAACAAGCGTCTACGTCAACTAAATTATTATAAGACAATTCTTTGCCATGTAATTTGTCAAACAAAGCATTCAAATCCCCGTAGAAAGTACCTTGTTGGTGTGGATTCTCCCCATACCTCAACGCGCTAGAAGCCAAACTCGTATAGTTAGCTAAATCTGCCGACTCACCCGCAAAATAGCGTTGAATGGCTCCATCATAATGCGAAGAAACATAAAATGCCTTTTGAGCAAAATTCCGACGCTGTTCTATCGTGGTCGCTCCCCCATTTGCACTTAATATCAACTCAACTTCCCCATACTGCTCACGAGAACTCACAATCAAAACATCATTGAAGTTTTTGGCAGCTCCCCGAATTAACGAAATACCACCTATGTCGATTTTTTCAATAATATCTTCATCAGACGCACCCGACGCAACCGTCTCCTCAAAGGGATACAAATCCACCATCACTAAATCCAAAGCCGGTATTTCAAATTGCTTCGCAACCTCCACATCAGAAGACAAATCCCTCCGATATAAAATTCCGCCAAAAACTTTCGGGTGTAATGTTTTAACACGCCCCCCAAAAATGGAAGGATAGCCAGTTAAATCTTCCACGGCAATCACGGGGATGCCTAATTCTTCGATAAAAGACTGAGTACCTCCCGTTGAATAAAGCGTAACGCCTTGTTGGTGAAGCAATCGAATAATGGGTTCTAAACCATCTTTATAATAAACGGATATGAGGGCAGATTGTATTTTTTTTAAGGACATTTGAATTGTAAAAATGAAATATAAATTTACAAAAAATGTCACAAAAAAGGTAGCTTTCCTGAATTTTTAAATTAGAAAAGCTACCGATTTTATAGCAACGAAGGTTTATTTCTTTTTGTTAAAATTCTGCAACCTTAACAGAGCCTCCAAATAATAATAATCTGCATAAATTAACGGGACATCTATCTCGGAATTTAATCCTTTTGCCCCTACACAATGCTTGATCAAGAAGTTGTTATTTTCTCCTAAGGCTGCTCGGTAGGTCGGACTAGACAAAGATTCCAACATCGTTACTGCATCATTGTAATATCTTTTTCCCTTAGCCCCTGAATATTTACTTAATTCCAATAATGCCGAAGCTGTAATCGCACCCGCTGAGGCATCTCTTTCCTCCGTTGGAATATTAGGCGCATTAAAGTCCCAATACGGAATTTTATCCTTGGGTAAATTCGGATGATTCAAATAAAAATCAGTGATTTTTTGAGCAAAATCTAGGTATTTTTGATCCTTCGTTTCACGATACATGGCTACATATCCATAAATGGCCCAAGCATGTCCACGAGACCAAGTTGTTTCATCCTGATACCCCTGATGCTGTTTTTTAACCAAAACTTTACCTTCAGGATCGTAACAAATCACATGGTAAGAAGAATAATCAGGTCTAAAATGATTCTTGATCGTATTATCCGCATGCGTAATGGCGATGTCATGAAAACGTTGATCTCCTGTCTCTCGGGAAGCCCAAAATAACAATTCCAAATTCATCATATTATCGATGATCACTGGATATTTATACCCCCCCTTAAAACTATTCCATGATTTAATTAAGCCGATCTTAGGATCAAATCGAGTAGCTAAGGATTTAGCGGACTGAATTAAAACTTTTTTATACGCTGAATCTTTCGTCAAACGCAAACCATTTCCAAAGGAATCAAACATCATAAAACCTAAGTCATGCGTTCCCGTATTATACTGCTCTTTTCTAACAGCTTCGGTCCACAAACGTGCAGCTTTTGCCCATTTGGGATCTTTTGTTTTTTCGAATAAATACCAAAGACCGCCAGGAAAAAATCCTGAGCACCACCAACTTGATGGCAAATTGCGGTATGTCCCATCTGGCTTAGCCGAATGTATGGTAACTGAAGTATCTGGGTGATCTGCCAACATCCGAAGGTATTGTTGGCCTGCTAAAGCAAATTGCTTATTAATATCAATTTTCTGAGCAAAGGCTCCTGAACTTAACAAAGCAAAAACGAAAATTAATTTTTTCATTGAAATAGGTTTTGTTTAAAATTTAAGATACCAAACGGTTCATGCTATATGTAAACCAATCGACACTTGAATAGGCCTAAAAATATTTTTAAACCTAGCACGAAAATAACAAAAATTACCGCCCCATCCAACCGCCATCCACGGTCAAAATAGTTCCATGCACATAGTTAGCCGCCTCTGAAGCTAAAAAGACAACCGGACCTTTGAAATCTTTCGCATCACCCCAACGACCCGCCGGAATTCTCCCTAAGATAGAAGCACTTCGTTCCTTGTCTTCACGCAAAGCCGAGGTATTGTCTGTGGAGATGTATCCAGGTGCAATCGCATTCACATTAATTCCCTTTCCTGCCCATTCATTGGCCAAAGCCATCGTTAATCTAGCAATCCCTCCTTTACTCGCTGCGTAACTTGGCACATTGATACCCCCTTGAAAACTTAATAAGGAGGCCGTAAAAATGATTTTTCCAGATCCCGCTTTTAGCATAGTTCGACCGATTTCCCTACTCAAAATAAATTGGGAAGACAAATTCACCTCTAATACCTCATCCCAATATTCATCCGAATGTTCCGCCGCTGGATCGCGCAAAATAGTCCCTGCATTATTAACCAATATGTCCACCTTAGGATAATCTCTCAACACGGACTTAATAAAATCGTATAAAGACTCCCGGTCTGAAAAGTCGGCCTGATAAGCCTTAAAATTTCTCCCTAATGCTTTGACAGCCTTTTCAATGGCAGAACCATTTAATTCCAAGGAAGCCGAAACTCCAATAATATCCGCTCCCGCCTCTGCTAGACCAATGGCCATCTCCATCCCAATTCCACGTTTGCAGCCCGTTACAATAGCTACCTTACCCTTTAAATCAAATAAATTCTGCATCGTTTATTGTTTATTTACAAAGTATTTAAAATATGTTTTTTACTCATTTTTTTAACAATATTAGCCTGGTGAATTATACAAAACACTAATTTGCAAAACCAAAAATTATTTAAAGATGCAAAACAAATCCATGACTCCGACTATGGCTCTTAAAAATGAGCATGAGGACATTCCCGGAAATCCATCCATTTCGAAGAGCAGTATTACCAAATTAAATGATCGGAGTAATGGAAAACCACTACGCGCGCTGAGCGAAGAGGAATTTAATTTTTGGAAAGAAAACGGTTTTATTATCGTGAAAAATGCCATTAGCAAAGAAGCTGCCGCACGTACGGCAAAAGCAATTTGGGATTTTGAGGAAAAAGATCCAGACCAACCCGAAACTTGGTACACTGAGCCTAGAGCCGAAATGCAAATGAAGGAACTCATCGGGTCGGGAATGGTTGAAATGTATAATCATCCATTATTATGGGAAAACAGGCAATCTCAGCGAGTTTATGATGCCTTTGTGGACGTTTGGGGAGTGGAAGATTTATGGGTGACGATCGATCGTTGCAACTTGAATTTTCCTGTGCAACCGGATAAACCATTCAAGGGCTTCATTCATTGGGATTATGACCCAGAGACAAAACCCGTTAATGTGCAAGGAGTGTTAGCCTTAGCAGATCAAATGGATGAAAACATGGGTGGATTTCAATGCATTCCTGAATTATATCGATCATACGATACATGGAAAAAAACTCAACCTGAAGACCGAGATCGTTTTAAACCAGACACGACAGGCTTCCAATTGCATAAAGTAAAATTAGAAGCAGGGGATTTATTGATTTTCAATTCTTTATTGGCCCATGGCATCAGACCTAATTTGACGAACGATAAAGTTCGCGTAGCCCAATATATTTCCATGATGCCCGCGGAGCAAAATAATAATGCGTTGAAACAATGGCGCGTCAACTCATGGCAACATAAAATCGCACCGGAAGGTTACGCCTTTCCGGGTGACCCAAGGCAATTAGAAAAATCTCAGCCTGTGGCCGTACTTAGCGACTTAGGAGATAAATTACTGGGTTTGAAGGATCATGAGAAGTCGAACCTATCGGATTAACTCTATTTTTCACTCCCTCAAAAGCAATCAACCAAGAATTCCCTCCCCATGTGATCGCTGGATAGGAACAATCAAAGTCGGTATTTGAAATATATGTTTTGGTCAACCGGCCCTTTTTATCTTTTTTTATCAAGCCAATCTGCTTAAAATATCGATCACCCATTTGTTTAATCTCCGCAAAAACTAAAGCAGTTTCCCCCTTTGGATTGGAGGCGAGCTGAGGCATCCGAACTTTATCTCCTTTTAAATGAAGTATCATCGTTTTAGAAGATTGATAAGCCCACTTTACCCCTGATGAACCTTCCGCACCCGTGTACCAAGTGGCTTCTAGTCCTTTCGCGCCGCGAACTAATGATGGACCCGCATGCGGACAAGCATCCACTAACCAATGATCTTCGTAAAGAGGTACTGGCACTGTATAGGTTTTGCCAAAATCGCTTGAATGTAAATATCCCATGTCGCGCTCTCCTTGATCATTTAAATCGCGGTAAATCACATCCACATTTCCTTTTACATCAGCTAAGGCATCGATCCGACAACATTCGCAGGTTTTAGTGTCAATCACTTTCATATCCCCAAAACCATTTCCGGGACTTGTGTCAGCCGTTACTAGCGTTCTACCTTTGGGTCCTAATTTAACATCGAGCCAATAAGCCCTCACTTCTCCATTGGGTAGTGAAATAATTTTACCAAATGAATGGCTTAAACCAGCCGCGGTATCTTTGTGAATGTGTTGTGGTTTTTGCCAAACCCCATTAACCTCCATCGCATACAGCAAATCCCCATTAAATCGAGACGCTGCTGTAGGGCGATTCATCTCATACAACAGGATACAAGTGCCATCCGCTTTATAGGCCAGTTTAGGCATACCCTCTGCATGAGTTGACGCTTTTTTATCAATAGGGACCTGCTCAGCAGGCCCCTGATTGACTTTTCGAAAAAACAAAATCCCATTGGCTGATTTCTCTACCCAAGATAGAACGACATCGCCGTTTGATTTCAGTGCAAAAGAGGGATCTAAGGCCTGATTAGCAGGATTAGACACCGTTTGCGCGAAAGAGACCTGCGCAAAGAAAACGAGCAAAAGGATTAATTTTTTCATTTTTTGAATAGTTGGAATACGTCGATTTGTACACCGGCAACCACTGTGCGAGGAGCCGCTGGCGTATACGTTGATTTATCTGAAGCATTATTTCCACGCGTCGCCGTGGTAGCATATAAGGAATCGCCTAGATTCAAGATGTTAGTAAAGAATTGATACGCTTTGTAGGTATATCCTACACGTAAATTGAAAACAGATACGCCTTCGAAGCTTACTTTGTTCACTTGATCTTGGAACCAAGGCCCAATTTTTTGCCATTCTAAGGCAATACGCGCTCCTTTGTACTTGTAAGTTACCTCTGAGTTAGCGATGAAATTAGGCGCTTGTGGCATCTCTTTGCCATTCACATTTTTCAATGCGTCTGACGCACGCGTACTTAACACAAAGTCTACAAACGTATGTTTTGCATTCGTTCCTCCAAAGCGGAAGTTCCAAGAATCGTTCGGGCGGATCGTGATTTGGTACTCAATCCCCTCATGCAAGGTCTTACCTGCAGATTGATAATCCGTCGTGTTATCCGGCTGGCGAATTCCTAAAAGCTCATTATTACCCTCTAAACGATAGAATGTGTAATCAAAGAAGACTTTATTTTTCCAAAGAGAGGCCCAACCTCCCACTTCGTAATTCGAGAACACAGCTGGGTTAATACTTAAATAGAATTTCTCCCCTGTTGCTGCCGCTTGTGCCGCTGGTCTCGCGCGGAATACCGCTGAAAGGGCAGGTGGCGAGAAGCCTTTGGAGAAATTACCGTAGAAACCTAGGGCTGAGGAAGCCTCATACGTGACCCCTAACTTAGGCGAGAATTGTTCGTAGCTTTTTTTACCCGTCGAATTGTCGATGAAGTTGGTATAGTCAAAAGACATTTGATCGAAACGACCGCCTAAAGAAAGACGTAATTTTTCTAAGGGTTGCAGGTCAAACTGCGCGTAAGCCGCTTTGTTCCAAATCACTGCCGAATAATTTCCTAAGAACGTCGATGGCAAGACTTGGGTAATCGTGAATTTCTCCACCGATTTCTTGTCTGGGCGAAGCGCCGCGGCTAAGTTAATTTTGTAAGCCCAATAGTCATTAGGCGAGCGATCTAACAAAAATCCAGCTACTAATTTTGAGTTCAGGAATTCAAAATTTTGCGAGTGCTGCCCCATCAAGCCAAAGCTTTTGAAACTGTTTTGGTTTATCTGTCCTGACGCCGTAACTGCTGGACTGGTCCAAGAAATCGAATAGGATGGGTTTTGGCCTAAGGCATTATCCCGATAAAAAGCAGTCAAACTAGAATTCGCATTGTCCGACCATTTGTGCTCTAATGTCAACCGAGAACGAGATGAGAACGAAGAACGGTAGGTGAAATCCGCCGGGCTTTTGTAGCTACGGGAATAATAACCCGTACTATCGATGTTTCCACCCGTCTGCGAGAAGTAGTCATTATAGGCAAAAGAACCCCACAATTTTGTCTTAGGCGTAAATTGATAATCTAAACGTACGTTGATCGAAGACTTGTCGAAGTCGGAATTAGAGGCCCAAGAACCTTTTTGCCGCGCCACATATCCACCCGTCATAATCGACCATTTCTTGCCTACTTGTGCCCCTGCAGTGAATTGCACACGGTTGTAACCCCACTCATCTACTTGTAAACCCACTTGTGCTGTCGGAAACCCCGGTGCCGTCTTCGTGATCAAGTTAATCGCTCCACCCACGGCCTCAGGGCCATAAAGTGAGGACGCTGGGCCCTTAATTACTTCCACTGAATTCAATCCTTGCAAGTTAGTTTCAATCAGCGCATTATGATTAAATACCCCCAAAGGACGCAATGCAAGCCCATCTTCCATGTACAAGAAATAAGCAGATGTTCCAAAAGGCTGGCGAATACCCATCCCGTGTTGTTCATTCCGGTAATCCAACATCACCACACCCGGAACTTTAATGATAATCTCCGTTAATTGAAGTGCTTTCGTATCTTGAATAAGCGCAGATCCTATTTTATGAATAGCTACGGGCGTCTCCGCACGTGTGGCTGCTTGGCGAGAGGCGGTCACCACGACTGATTCTAAGGTTTGAGTGGATTCCTCTAGAAAAATAGGGCTTGTTTCTCCAGTGGTTTTCGTCGCTTTAAAACCTAAAGCCGTTACGGTGAATTCTCCCTTTTCCTTACCTTGGAATTCCCCTCTTTCATTTGAAATGGAAATTGTTTTACCGCCTTTTTTCAGGCTAGCGCCTACGATAGGCTCGTTTGTAATTGAATTAAGTACTTTAATTTTTTGCGCTTGCGCGAGTGATGTTATACCTAATAACACCGCTATTAATAGCTGTTTCATGTATAATTAATTAAAATGAGTAATGCCCATGACATCAAGCCAAGGGTAAAGCATCAAGAAAATTAATTAGACCTGGGGTGGGTGAAAAAAGCCTTTGGCCGAGAAATTCGGGTGGATTTCCGAAATTGAAAAATTATTTTCAAGCACAGTGCGCTCGAAATAGCGTGCCTTGAAAAGACTTGGAATGGATTGAAAACTTAGTACTACCTCTGGCATTTTATTTAAACGCTCTGAGTTGGATTTTTGCTCCTTTTCCTCAGCAGCCTTTAATTGTTTAGATAAATAACATTGTCCATTACAGTTCAACATCGGTTTATCACGGTTTACGCAAAGATTTTTGGCAATGAAATCACGGTTCACTCGATAATACGCGACGGCTGACCACTGATTCATCAGGGGTATTTGCATAGCTATAAATAATAAAAGAGCAATAATGCGATTCACGATGCAAAGGTATTGAATTAAATAATTCAATTTATGATTAATGTCAGCAAGACATAAAATTTAATTTTACTTATTCTTTTCAGATAAATGAACCGCTGAATCGTTGATTTCAAATGAGTACTTTTTCAACATTTCCATCAACGCTGAACCGGCCAATAAAGTAGGTCCAAAGCCATGAGCCGCAAAAGGAGAAATAGGTCTGAAATAATAAAATGCGGGATCCCAAGCTAAACCGGTACCCACGCAAGTTCCTTCTACTTGCCCTTGCGCATTGATGCGAGAATTGACCGCATTCCAAGCTAATATAGCCGCGGGGGCATAAATCTTAGGATCGAGCCAACCTTTATTAATGGCATTCGCGATGACATACGCATAAATCGCCGTGGCAGAAGTTTCTAAATAGGAATCGTTTTTATCTAACAACTGATGCCAAAACCCAGTACCATCTTGCAAACTCATCAAGCCTTTTAAATGGTTTTTCAATTGGCCCAACATGAATTTCCGACCTGGATGGTTGGCAGGTAAATACATCAACATTTCTGAAGTCGTCAACAAAGCCCAACCATTCGCCCGAGCCCAATGAAATTCTGGATGCGCCTCCGCTCCTTCTAAATACCCATGCATAAAAACATTCAACGAAGGATTAAACATCCGCTTTTGATAGGCTGAAAATTGCTTAAATGACTCGTCAAAATACTTTTCATCCTTAGACGCAATGCCCAACTGGAGCAATGCCGGTATCGCCATATACACATCGTCCAGCCACATCGTATTTTTCAAGGGCCGAATGCGAACCAAAGTACCATCGGGCAAACGATGCTCTTCCTTCAAAATAAAATCAGAGGCGCGCTGTGTCACAAATGACATGTCCGACGAAAAACCTGATTTTTTCGCCTTCAAAACAGCCATGGCCATAGCGCCAATATCATCTAAGGCTTTGGGTTGAATTAAACCTTTTAAGGTATGTGATTTCGACTTATTTGCCTCATCAAATTTCCGCGCAGATTCAAGAGTGGATGAAATTAAATTCAAGCGCTTGAAAACATAATCTCGGTATTTTACATCACCGGTCAATTGGTACAGATTCAACATCCCCGAATAAGTTACGCCCCATTCATAGGAAATAGGTCTAAAATCTCCCTTCGCGAAAACCACTTGGTCCGAATAGCTAAGCTCAGGCGTCCATGGCCGACCAGAACTTTTATCCACAAAATGAGAAGGCGTTGCTTTTTCTAAATATTCAAATACCCGATCGATCGTTTTTTGAATATCAGAAACGGCAGGTACACCATAAGGCGTCGGGTAATCAGGCTTTAATGCATGCAAGGGAGCTGTGGCATCTGAAGCAGTGGTAATGTTTTTTTGCGCCTGAACCCCAAAACTCAAAAAAAGGAAAACAAAAACTATTTTTTTCATACCTAGATTTCATTTAAGAAATACCTATTTAGAACATTATTTTCAAATCATTTTTGGTCACTTTTCCCATGGCATTTCGGGGCAATTCCTCCACAAAATGGTACAGTCTAGGAACCTTATACCCTGGCAAACGCTCACGCAACCAGGTATTTATATCTTCTTTTGGAATGACATTTTTTAAGACTAAAACGGCGGCAACCACTTCACCCCATTCATCATCAGGCAAACCCACGACCCCGCAATCTTCGATATCCGGGTGGACGCGTAATACCTCTTCAATCTCTAAAGCTGAAAGTTTATACCCGCCTGACTTGATTATATCTACGGAACTACGTCCTAAAATTTTATAATATCCCCCATCTAAGTGGGCCACATCGCCCGTTTTAAACCAACCGTCTTCCGTGAATGTTTCTTGGGTCGCCGCGGGCTTGTTCCAATACGATTGGAAAACATTAGGCCCTTTGATTTGAATTTCCCCCGGTTCTAATTCTTCTTTAATTTCTTCATTATCCCCCATCAAGCGCACGGAAACACCGGGCAATGGAAGACCGACATGCCCAGGTCTTCTTTCCCCGTGAAATGGATTGCTGATGGCCATGGCAATTTCCGTCATTCCATACCTTTCTAAAAGCCAATGTCCACTGATGATATGCCATTTTTCCATGACTGATACCGGCAAAGCAGCAGATCCAGATACCATTAATCGGAATTTAAGCAAGGTGTAATAAATGACATGTTGGTCTGCTGCCGACAAGGTATCCCAATGCGATATGAGTTTAAAATAAATCGTTGGCACCGCCATAAAAACAGTTAATTCGCCGGAAAGCAATCGATTAAAAACTTCGACCGCATTGAATTTGGGCATAAATTCGCAGGTGGCTCCTACCGACAAACTACAACCGATCACATTAATAATCCCGTGAATATGATGCAGAGGTAAAATACAAAGGGTTCGATCCGTCGCTTTCCACTCCCAAGCTTGTACCAGGCAATTCATCTGAAAATCAATATTTCCATGTGTGGTCACCACGCCTTTGGGCAGCGAAGTCGTTCCAGAGGTATACAATATCATGGCGGGTCGGTCAGAAGAAACCTCAGGTAAACTCATTTCCTGTGGGTGAACTTCTTCATGAACCAAATGGTATTTCAATTGGCTTTCTCGAACATACGGAAATAATACTTCTTGAAAATCGGTATCGATAACCACCTGAGAAGCCCCGGTATCCTCCAAAACATATTGCAAAGAGGCGATTGGATAGGTGACACATAAGGGAACGGCCACTCCACCGGCTTTCCATATTCCCCATTGGACAGCTACATAATGAAAACCGGGTTGGACCATAAAAGCCACTCGAGCGCCATTTAAGTCAGTTGCCCCTAACAAAAATCGATACGCCCATTGGTTGGACGCATCGATTAATTGTTGGTAAGTATACTCCCCATTAGGGTCTAAAATCGCAACCGAGTTAGCAAATAAATGTGCACTCGAAGTAATTTTTGGCATATTATAATTTTGCTTCTATACCTATAATCTGTACCACGGTTTGAGCTACAGCTGCTTTAGGATTAACCGCAACAAAATATAAATCTTGTAATCCAGTTGTTGCTTGAATGTCCACTTTAATCGCTGGCATTGGAGCACCACGGCGCATGCCTCCACCTCCGCCTGCTTGCGCGGGAGTAGAGGGAGCCACTACTGGTGTTCCTAGCGGAGCGCCTTTTTGAGCAGCATTTGGATTAGCAGCCGGTGGAGGTCCACCAAAACCTCCTTGTGATACTTCTATGAATTTAGTTTTACCAATCACCGGACCTGTAGGAGAACCCACGTGCACTTCAATCACTCCACCAGAAGCGCTAGATCTTCCTGGAGCTGTCGCAGTGATATCCAAAGATTTGATACCTGTTAAATCGATCGACTTAAAACCAACATATGGATTTTGACCCACCATATTGGTCGAGCGAGAAGGCGTGATTAACTGTTCAATGCCTGATTGCACATCTGCCTTCTCAGGATTCAAAAATGGGTGACGTAATAAAACCCACTTTTCTGATTGTACTGGAGCCATCTTTTTGTTACCCTTATCTAAATAAGTAGCACGAACGACAAAAACGCCTTTCGTAGTGGCTTGATCTTGAGGGATTGTTGGCGAAAGATCTCCTTTCAATCCGATTGAATTATTCGCTTTGGGATCAGATAAACTCATGATATAAGTCACCATGGTTTTGGCATCTGCTTTTGAAATTTGTGGATGTGCAGCCATGACATGGTCGCCCCAAACTCCATTTCCACCCGCAATAATTTTATTAGACAATTGGTCAATCATGTTTTGGCCTTTATATTTCTCAGCCACTTCTTGGTAGCTAGGACCTACGGAACGTACATTTTTAATGTGACAAGATTTACAGTCACTTTGATTGATCAAACGCAAACCCGCGGAAGCAAACAAATCACTGTCGGCCTTGCGATGAGACTGTGCCATTTCAATCGGATCATAACCTGAAGGTATATAATCAATTGTGGCAGCTACGGCATCTTCCTTAATTCCATTTCCTAAAACGCCGTCTTCCTTATCTTTTACGGTCACCTGATAATTGATTTTTTGTCCAGGGAAATAAAAGGATTTATTGGCCGAATTTAAAACAATATCTACTTCTGGTGCTTCATTTCCTACTAAAACTTCAAGCGCGTTTGTGTTGCTTGCACCTTTAGCATCCGTGGCTTTTAATGTTACTTGGTAAGTACCGGGATTTGTCAAAACCAATTCAGGACTTGCTCCTTTTAATGTTTTAACTAAAGTGCCTAATTTTTTAACGGTCCAAGTATAGGTTAATGCATCACCATCAAAATCTTTGGTGCCTTCGGAGGACAAATTCGTTTTAAAAGGAGCCGCGCCCTTTAATTTAGATGCAGATATTTCTACTTGAGGTTTACGGTTTCCTCCTTGGTATTCAACTTTAACCAAACGTGCGTTATCGTTTCCTTTGAACCAGGCAGATCCATATTCCAAGACATATAAATCACCGTCTGGACTAAAGCTCATGTCGATGGCAGAACCAAAAGATTGGCTTGGGAGGAAGCGCTCCATGGATTTATAATTTCCTTTTTCGTCCATGGTTACCGCCATGATCCAACCGCGCATAAATTCAACTATTAACCACTTTCCTTCATAATAGGCTGGAAAAGGTCTTTTTGCCGTTGGGAAGTCTGAACGATGGTACACCGGTCCTCCTGTGGCACTTCTACCTGCAGCTCCCATTAATGGAAACTCTTCAGAATTAGCATAAGGGTACCATAGGAAAGCGTTTTGTGCGGGAGGTAATTCGCGTAAACCTGTATTATTAGGTGAATCGTTGATCGGATTCGCCGGATTGAACTTGGGCCCCATCGCTAAAGTCTCGAAATTAAAGTCGGTATATGGAATGTTATTTCCTATAAAATAAGGCCAACCGAAAAACCCTGGACCCCTTGCTTGATTAAATTCGTCATAACCACGAGGTCCTTTAGGTCCATCCACTGAGGCATCTGGGCCTACTTCACCCCAATAAATAAATCCTGTTTTTGAGTCAAGACTCACACGCCAAGGATTTCTGTGACCCATGGTATAAATTTCAGGCTTTGTTTTTGGTGTTCCTACGGGGAACAAATTTCCTTTAGGAATTGAGTAAGTACCATCTTTTTCAGGATGAATGCGCAAGATTTTTCCGCGTAAATCGTTGGTTGAAGCAGCACCTCTTTGATCATCCCAATAGGCTTGACCGGGGCGTTCGTCAATAGGTGAATAACCCTCATTATTACTATTGCTGGTGTTATTTCCTACGGTTAAAAATAAATTTCCTGCTTTATCAAAAGTCATTCCACCGCCTGTATGGCAACATTCCTCGCGTTGGACTGGAACATCTAAGATGATTTTTTGTTGGTCTACTAATAACTCCTCCCCCTTTAACTCAATACGAGATAACACGTGTTTCTTTTCAGTTGGATGTGCATAATAGACATAAAGCCAATGATTTTCCTTAAAATTCGGATCTAGGATTATGCCTTGTAAACCTTCTTCTGCCTCGCGAACGGTTCCGATGCGGTTGGTATACTTCGTGTTTACGTTAATATGAGCAAGCACTTTAGTTTGCTTGGTTTTGGGATCAAATTGCTTTACGTCACCCTTACGTTCGGCCAATAGTATTCGGCCATCTGGTAAAAATGTCATCATCATGGGCTCGTCCAACTTCTCAGCTAGTACTGTTTTAACAAATCGATTTTCGTCTGGAGCTTGAGCAAAGGAACTTGATAGATGTAAAAAACACAAACAAGCAAATAGAGGGTAAATTTTGTTCATAAAACAGGTTGATTTAATTATTTAACAAAAATGATACAATAATCGATCAATTAAAAATTTAGCATTTATATTGCTACCAAATTTGAAGATCTGTCGACAAATTTGTTTCAAACTAACCTTACAACCTATGAAATTGTTTTTTCTATTCATTTTATTGCCATTTCATTCCGTATTTAGCCAAGCGAAAACGGAACAAAAAGAAATTGAACTTGTCTTACAAACACAAGTAAGCTTATGGAATAAGGGGGATATTGCAGGGTTCATGGAATACTATGAAAAATCGGAAGATCTAAAGTTCATTGGCAAAAATGGCGTCACTAGTGGTTGGAAAGCTACATTACAAAGGTACCTGACCACATATCCGGATCAGGAAACGATGGGAAACTTAACCTTTGACATCAAGGAAATAGACGTAACGGCAGGTAAAACAGCCTGGATTTTAGGTAAATGGCAATTGGCACGCCCTAAAAAAGGAGATGTCGGTGGATATTTCACCATTTTAATGAAGAAAATAAAGGGCCGTTGGCTCATCGTCAGAGACCATACCAGTTAAGTTAAACCCGTGAAAAAACGTAAAACATTTCGCTGCCGATTTGTTGGGAACGTTCGTCGTATTTTGTGGACTCAAGATCTGTATCATCAAATTCCTTTGGATCCTCGTACCGAACAGGGATTCTTGCCTCGGCGCCAGGAATAAAAGGGCAATTTTCATCTGCATGTGAGCAATTCATAATCGTGGCAAAAATGCCATGGGGATTTATGACGTCGTCATATAATTTTGAAAAAACGATGATGGGTCTTGTGTCCTTATCTTGTAAAATAAAATAGATGGGATTTGAATGGCCATGTTTGGAAATGATAAAACCTGAACGTTCTAAAGAACGAATGGTTCGCTCATTACAGGCCGTCACCTCCACCCCACCTGAATAGCAAAAAGCAGGAATTTCAAAGTAATCGGCAGCGGTTTGAGCCCAGATTTGGGCCAACTGTGATCTCCGAGAATTATGGGTACAAATAAAATTAAGTCGGATGGGCTGGCCCTTCTCACGTTTAGATTTGATGTAATCGATTAATTCCTGAAGCAAAGATTTACGTTCATCACTTATTGATAGAGATAAAATCGATTCTAAATTTGCGTTTAAAGTATGATTCATTGCATAATCAATTAACAGCATCCTGAACCTGGGGCACAGGAACTAGTCGTAGCTATTTCGGATAAATTTATTTTTTCTTTTTGGGAAACCGGTGGCATGCAACAAGCGGCAGCATCTTCTAAGGCATAATGTGGATCATTAAATTCGGCATCTTCATGAAAGTAATAAACTTCCCACTGAACACCATCGGGATCTGTGGCCCAAAATTTATCTTGTACCGCGTAACAGCATGATGTACCAATTTCCTCTTTGGATACTATTCCTTGAGCACGTGCTTTGTCTAATAAATTAGACATTTCCTCAAATGTTTCCACTTGAAAACCTAGGTGACCAAAATTTGATTGAACACGATCTGAATTTTCAATAAATGAAATAATTAAAGAAGGCTTATCTAAAATATATTTTGCGTATCCTGGCTTTATCTTGTTAGCCGGCTGGCCAAAAAAAGTTGAATAAAAATTCACAGAAGCCGCTAGATTGCTGACATAAAGTGACACATGCATGCGTGGAAAGCTCATAATTAACAACAGTTAGATTTTTGTGTGATATAATAATCGTCAAAAAATGCTCCAAATAGTTGGCTAAATTCTGCCCATTTTTCTGGATTAATGCAATAGCAAATTGACACCCCTTCGATTGTACCTTGAATAAACCCGATTTCTTTTAATTCGCGTAAATGTTGGGAAATAGTCGCTTGGGCTAATCCCAGTTCTTGAACCAAATCCCCATTGATGCAGGAACTTGATTTCACTAAATATTGTAATATCGCAATTCGCGCTGGATGTCCTAAAACTTTAGCCATGTGTGCCATGGCATTTTGTTCCATTGAAAACAAATCGGTTTTGGTAATTCCCATATCGTATTATTATATTGCAATATTACGATAAAAGGTTTTGATTTACAAAATCGGATTGCAAAAAAAATTAAAATTGAATGAAAAGTACTACTTAATGATCTCCCTTCCTCTTGAGTAATACGCCACCAGCAGCTTCTTTGATGATATTCGTAAAAATGAATGCATTCGCATCATATTCCAGAACTAAATTTCGTAAATGCCTAACCTCGAAACGCGTCATGATGGTGTACAAAATATCGGTTGGGTGACTCACATCAAAACTATCTTTCATGAAACCTCGCTCTCCTTTATATACGGTAATCCCCTTCCCCATCTGCATAACAACCGCCTTTTTGATGTCTTCATGGTTTTTGGAAATAATCGTCACACCAATGTATTCCTCTAAACCTTCGACTACATAATCAATGCTCCGCGTGGCAATAAAATAAGTCAGCATCGCATAAAGTGCCGTCACCATTCCGAGGCCAATCGCGGCAATTAAAAATAAGATGACATTGATACCCAAAATAATTTCAGAAATAGTAAAACCAGAGCGCTTCAACGTATATAAAGCCAATACCTCAATCCCGTCGATGGCGCACCCCCCTCGCATGCCTAAACCAATGCCTAAACCCAAAAAGACTCCTCCAAAAATTGAAATCAATAATTTATCTGATGTAATGACTGGATAAGGGATGAAAGTTAAGGCTAAGGCCAAACCTATCACGGCTAATAAAGTTCGAATAGCAAAACTTTTACTAATTAAATAACCGCCCATGATAATGAATGGAACATTACAAAGTATCACCAACATGGTGATTGGAATATGATAGGTTTCATGAATTAATAGAGCAACTCCCGTAACACCACCATCCAAAAAGTGATTAGGCACCAAAAAACTTTTTAAGGCAAATGCTGCAAACAAAATGCCGGCAACAGCATAGAAAAAATCTTGAATATTATCTTTGGTTGAATGAGTACTCATGCATATTTTGATTTAATTTTTTGCAAATGTTTTTCTTTTTGCTCTCCTCTTAACGTTTGAGCCGTACCTGTAAAATAGCGATGGTTTTCTAAGAATTTAATCTGAATTTGATCCCACTCAGATTCTTCATTAACCACATTTCTAGCTTTTAATTCATTGAATAATTGGCCACCAATGGTAAAAAAATCATCGCGTCCTAAATAATCCAAATCCGCATCCGCAATAATTTCTTCCAATAAATTTTGTGGTTTTTGGGGAATTTTAGTGGCTCTAATCATGCCGCAAATCAGTTCTATTTCAGGTAGCGTAAAACCAATGTGAAACAAATGATCCTTTGCATATTGGCACGAAATCTCCTCATGTCCGTCTGCCTTCACTAGAAATCCAGTATCATGGAAAAGTGCAGCAACCATCAGCAACTCTAAATCATGTTCTCCTATTCCTTCTGATAAGGCAATTTTACGGGTACTTGTGAATACATCAAGCGTATGAGAAATGGAATGATAATATAAATTGGGCGATAAATGTGTCAACATATCAGCGATCACCAATTCATAAACTTCCAACACCTTTGGGGTACAAAAACATTTAGAAAGGGCATAAATCTGAACCTCATTTTCTTTTCCTTTTACTTTAATGGCGTCCAACTTTTGAAAATCAAAAAGTCCGGAAGCGTCAACATCAGAAACAACGGATTCAGATACTAGTATTTGGCCTGGGCCGGCATTTGAACATAGTCTTGCAGCTAAATTAACCGCATCCCCAATCACCGTGTAATTCATTTGGTCCTTGGAACCTATATTTCCGGCAATGGCCTTTCCTCGATTGATTCCGATGCCAATTTCAATAGGATCCATTCCCTTTTCCTTTCGAAGTACATTAAAATCGATGAGTAATTTCTGCATTTCAATGGCGGTCAACAAAGCCCTTTGGGTATCATCATGGCCGTAGATGGGTGCGCCATAAATAACCATTAGGGCGTCACCAATAATCTTATCTAAGGTACCGTTGTACTTGAAAACCACTTCGATCATCAAGTCAAAATATTCATTCAACGTTTTGACTACATCGATTGGATCCATGCGCTCACTCATGTTGGTGAAACCGCGGATGTCCGTAAATAAAGTAGTTAGGGTTAATTCTTGGCCCCCAAGATTCAATAAATCTTCATTTTCTAAAATCTTGTCGACAATCTGTTTCGAAACGTATTTTTTGAAAGTGCTCTTAATTTTATCTAGGTAAGAGATATCCTCCATGGCAATGACCGTGCCGATTTGCTCCCCTAAATCATCGATCAAAGGCGAGATCGTCAGATTCACATGAACAGATTCTACACCTACTTTGATTAAAAAGTTTTGTTCCGAATAAACCCTGACTTCTTGTTCTACTTTTTCTAACAGGCTTAATAAATCAGGATCCTTTTCAAAAACAATTTGATAATGATTGCCAATGCATTCCTCGGCTGAAATGTGAGCGATTTTTACCGCCGTTTTATTGACGTAATCAATTTCTCCAAACAAATTTGTGGTAATAACACCTGTATGAATCGATTCCATGATGTTATCATTAAATCGTTTCGATTCTAAAAGTGTGTCCAACAAAAACGTATTGTTATAAGCCACACTTGCCTGAACTGATATGGCTGAAAGCATCGCGGCATCCTCTACGGAAAAATCTGACATGCCATTTCTAAGTTCTTTATCAAAAATAATAATCGAACCCAGCAATTGATTTTTCCCGGTGATGGGTGCAGAAATAGCAAATGATTTCTCTAATTTTTCAAGGAGGTTATTTTCAATCGGAATGCACACATGTTTCTCTTGCTGAGTTGCTAAGGTATTCAAAAAGCCCCTTTTTTTATTAAAGATGATCTTCGATAGGACTTTTTCATCCAAATTAAAAACGGCCTTGGGGACAAATAAATCCGAGTTCTTTTCTTCAATTAAAACAAAACCACAGGAAGCATCTAGAATTCCACAGGTACGAATTAAAATATCTTGCAATAAATCATCCACGTCCTCATGTTCAATCAGCGTGTTAGTGATTTCAAGCAAAGTCTCTAATTCGAGCTGTTTGAATGCAATATTATTCATGTTTATATGCTATTCGCATAAAAAATTTATGAAATTAATGACCGCAAATTATTGCGTTTTTTTTTAAAAGAATTCAATTCCACTTTAGCCATAAAATAACTCCTCTTAAAAACTCAAGAGGGGTTATTTTTGAATGAAATTAAAAGTCAGCTAAAGCTTCTTCTTTCGTTGCGTACACGGAAGAGTACTTCGTTAATCCCATAATCTTAAAAGTCTTGTCGACAATAGGAGCCAGGTTATAATAGCCTAATTTACCATCTACCTCCTGTAATTTTTCAATAATTTCAATCAAGATAGACACCCCGATACTGTTGACCACTTTAGTTTGGGCCATATCTAATAAAAATCGAGTCTTTCCATTGGCTATGTTTTCGTAGCAAATGCCTGAAATCATTTCCCCTCCTTCATTATTCAAATACCCCTCAGTTGTTAAAATTACTAAATCGTTCTCTTCTTGTATGCTTACGTTAAATTGGCTCATGATTCTTTCTTTTTTGTCATTGTTACAGTTGTACCTTCTTTTGTGGATTCAAACTCTACGGTATCCATTAATTCTTTTATAAGTTGTAAACCCCAGCCACGCTTGCGTTCATCGGTGCCCAACTTATTTTCAATTTTTGGAATTTGAACTTTTGATTTATCAAATCCAATTCCTTGATCAATCACTTTAATTACTAATGTGTCTTCTTCCAAGATAAAATGGATGAATACATTGTTTTGAGCCTGAGAGTGCTCAAACGCATTTATACATGCCTCAATAAGCGCCATACTAATTTCAGCAGCTTTATCTTCGCTCAAATCCATGTGTTTGGCGACCACCTCAGCCGTATTGATAGCCACTAATTCCATGTTGGCTATAATCGGAAGTTTTAATTCAATCTTCGGTTTATCCATTTTTTCATATTTGTTAATTAGCTCATTTATTTTTTTTGATTATTACAAACGTTATATCATCTGGGTTATGCAAGCCATCCAGCCATTTATCCGCCTCTAAAATAAAAGAATTTTTAATTTCATCCGCAGATTTAGATCCCACAGCTTCTAAATGGTTTTTTACGCGATCATAATCATATATTTCACCCGAAGGATTAGGGGCCTCAGGCAAACCATCGGATAATTGAATAACCACATCTCCTGACTCAAAATCCCTTTCAATCAGGTCAAAATCTTCATTTCCCAGACCACCCAAAGGTAAATTTGTTTGCATGATCTCTTCCACTTTTTTAGTAGCTGCTTTGTATAAAAATATGGGAGGCATAGCTGCAGACGTCATCCGTATTTTATCATCCTTAATCTCAATAATGTTTAAGCTCATCCTTAATGTACCTAAATCGATCTTGCGAATGACCTGGTTTAATTTTTTAAGAATTAAGTTTATTTTGGTCTCTGTAATACTAATTAAACTAGCCTTTGTCACGGAAACCATCATCCCTGAGGCCACCCCATGTCCGGTTGCATCTCCACAAATTGACAAAATCGTTTTATCTGGCTTGACAATAAAATCATAATAATCTCCGCCTACTTCAGTGGAAGAACGAATAAAAGTAGCTATTTCTAAATCATTGTTTGTTGGCAATAATTTAGGCAAAAAGCCTATTTGCATTTTTTTCGCCGCTTCTAATTCTTTTGTTTTTCGAGTCTCTTCTATTTTAGCAAATTTGCGCTTTTGAGCGCTGGATTGAACCATCAATAGGACAAAAATCGCCAAAACAAATAAAACACAAATACCTCCAACCAACAGTTTTGTTTTCTCCTTTTGCTCATCCAACGCATCATTTTTATCCTGCTCGACAAGGGCAAAATTCTGCGCCTGATTAACCTGCTTTTCACTGTAAAGGCTATCACGTAAATCATTTGCTTTCTTTAAATACAAAAATGCTTGGCTATCTTGGCCCAAACTATTGTAGATTTGGGATAACAATTTATAATTACTCAATGCACCTAAGGTGTAAGAATACTTTTTAGAAAGTTCATTAAATAAGTTGCCATATTTCAAACTAGAGTCTGGCATATTGAGTTTGTAATAAGCCTCCGATATCCCATAATATGCCTCTAAAGCTCCTTTAAGTCTTTTGTAAAATAACTGAATGGGGATTGATTTATGATAGGCCTTGATCGCTTTTTCATAGTTACCCAATTGGACATTAAGATTTCCTTCCAAAATATAGGGGTACCCCCATTGTTTCATATAGGGCAGTTTCTTATTAATTCTTTGAGCAATAGCTATATACTTTTCTGCTTTGACCGTATCATTAATTAATAGGAATATATCGACTAATTGCGTTAATCTTTGGGTGGTTGGAACTGTTAATTCTGCATTTATGGCAGAGTTAAGATTTAATAACTCAGGATCCATTTTATACAAATACTCTAAGCATTTGTCTTTATTCCCTAAGTGCGCGTATATGTAAGCGATTTGGTAATAAAGATCATTGTAAGGATTTGTAAAAAAAAAGGCACTATTTTTTTCAAGAGCTGTTTTGTTACCCTTGTCTAAATTATCTGTACGCTCACGAACTTCTGGAGGTAATTGACTCATCTCAGCAATACCACCTGCATTATCAGCAATTGGTCCGAATGCATCAATCGCTAATTGCATAGCTG
>CAIZMB010000186.1 GCA_903933935.1 uncultured Cytophagaceae bacterium | reverse complement strand
GGTACAACTAAATTTAATGATGTTTCAGACAGGGCATTGGAAATTTTGCATCAAAAGGGTTTTACCCATTTATATACAACTGGAATTATCGAACACGCCACAAAAGAAGATTATACAGATTATGGTTGTGCTTTAGATCATCCATCCATAGTGAAAGGAAGTTGTGGATCACCTTTTGCCATTAAAGATTATTATGATGTAAATCCATTTTTGGCCAGTAATCCTGAAAATCGGTTAGATGAGTTTAATTTAATGGTTAAACGCATCCATTCAAATAAATTAAAAATAATACTAGATTTTGTACCTAATCATTTAGCTAGAAATTATCAATCTGATAAAAAACCCGAAGGCATATATGATTTTGGCTTTAATGATCGAATTGATGTCGATTTTTCGCCTCAAAACAATTTTTATTATTTACCTGGGACTCAATTTGTCGTACCATCGGATGTTGAAATTGACTCTAATATTGAAGCATATGTAGAAATACCTGCTAAAGCAAGTGGGAATAATGTATTTTCCTCTCAACCCACTATTCATGATTGGTTCGAAACGGTTAAATTGAATTATGGAATCGATTATCATAATAATGGCCATATTCATTTTGATCCGATACCAGATACATGGTTTAAAATGTTGGAGGTTTTGACTTATTGGGTAAATTTTGGTGTGGATGGGTTTCGTTGCGACATGGCTGAAATGGTTCCAGTAGAATTTTGGGCTTTTGTTATTCCTAAAGTAAAAAAGATTAATCCTGATGTAATTTTTATTGCAGAAATCTACCAGCCATGTTTATATGCTGATTATATCTACAAGGGTCACTTTGATTACCTTTATGACAAGGTGGGTTTGTATGATTCATTAAGGAGTTTAATGGAACAAAAAATTGATGCTCACACAGGTTTAATTACTAATGTATGGCAACAAGAATCTGGTCAATTTTCTAATAAGATGTTGAGGTTTTTAGAGAACCACGATGAAACCAGAATTAATTCAAAAGGTTTTGCAGCTCATAACATTTGGTCATCAATTCCGGCGATGGTGATCACAGCTACATTGCATGGGGGACCTTTTATGATCTATTTTGGTCAAGAATTTGGAGAAAAAGCAAATGAAATTGAAGGTTTTAATGATGCAGATGATCGAACGACTATGTTTGATTTCTGGCGGGTGGATTCACATCAAAGATGGTTTAATCATGGAAAATTCAATCATGATTTATTAACACGTCAGGAAATTGAATTAAATCATTTTTATCAGCAATTATTTTCGTTTGTTAAAAAATCAAATGCTGTACAACTGGGTCATTTTTTTGACTTGCAGTATGTGCAAAGTGAGCATTATCCTAGTAAATATGTGTATTCTTATTTACGATATTCAAATGAAGAAAAATTATTGTTTGTAATTAATTTTCACGCTACCGAGACTTTTCAATTAGATATTATAATACCTGATTTAGCATTTGAATTAATGAATAAATATAAGTTGAAATGGAAATTAGACAATTCGTTTACTCCTCCTTATTTTGAATATAAAAACGACCAAATTTTAGAAAAAAATTTTGTCGCGATTCCTCCGAATAGTGCATTAATATTTAAGGCATTATGATCAATAACGTAACGCATAAGGTGCTATTTTTCTTTGTTTTAACCTCAGGGTATTTCATTAAAGCGCAAGCATTTGATATAATACCAATTAAATTGAAGTTGGCAGTTGAAAAAAGCATTTCATTGAAAACGCCTATTCTGATTGGTCAATATTTCATCGGAGCCCCTTATTTAGCTAATAGATTATCTAAATCCAACCCAGAAAAAGTATATTTATCCTTCAGTGATTTTGATTGTGTTACTTATGTAGAAAATGTGTTAGCCTTATATTATTCAAAAGGTAATTATATCGGGTTCAGAGAAAATCTTATTAAAATTCGATACAATGATTCTATCAGTTATGAAAATAGAAATCATTATTTGTCCTCAGGCTTAGAAAAGCTAGTAAAACTTAACATCCTCACTCCTATTAATAACCCATTGAACTCAAAATCTACTTTTAAAAACATTGATTATTTATCACAACATACAAGAAATAAAAATATAGATAAGTTGAAGTTAATGAAAACAGAAAAATCAATTAGCAACCGACCTATCTATTACTTTGATTTACTTAACTATTCTGATACAAAAAACTTAATTAAAAATGGAGATGTGATAGCCTTCGTCTCTCTACGGAATGATTTGGATTTTAAGCATGTGGGATTTGTTTATTTTAAAAATAATAAAATGTTTATTTTACATGCTTCTCAAGAAAAAAAAATGGTTTGCATATCTGATGTAACCATTGAACAATACTTATTAAAAAATCTTCAAATTAAAGGTTTTCAAATTTACAGACCCAATATATAGATGTCTACATATAATTTTGATCAAGAAATTGATCGCAAAAATACGAATAGCTTTAAATGGGATAACCCTTTGTACGAAGGTCGAGATATTTTGCCCATGCCGGTGGCAGATATGGATTTTCGTATTGCTGATGAGTTAACTGATACAATTAAAAACATTAATGATCATGGAGTTATTGGTTATTCCATTGTACCGGAAACTTTAAAACTGGCTTATCAAAAAAAAATTAAGGAAGCTTATGATTGGGATACGCATATTGATTGGCAAGTGTGGATTCCGGGAATAGTACCTGGTTTAACGCTAGCTTGTTCTACTTTTGTATCTTCTTCACAACATATTTTAACCCCAATACCCGTCTACCACCCTTTTCATTTAGTTGCAAAATGGGTCGATAGATCACTTTTAACATTTAATATGGTAGAAAATGATGGAAGATGGGTGTATGATTTTATTGAATTTGAAAATCAATTAAAAAAAAATCCGGGCGTATTTTTATTCTGTAATCCACACAATCCAGGGGGTACTGTGTTTAATGTTGATGAAATAGCTCGTATCATAGATTTATGTAATCAATATAAGTGCATGATTTTATCAGATGAAATTCATGCTGATTTACTTTTGGAAACGACTGTAAAACACACTAGTATAGGTAAGTATTTATCAGTAGATTTTCCTGCTATTTCATTTTTTGCTACGTCAAAAACGTATAATACAGCTGGAATGGGTGGTGCTGTAGCGATTATTCCAAACGTAGAAATTAGGGATAAATTCATCAAACATTCACAAGGAATTTTTCCGATGCTTACAAGGAACAGTATTGAAATTATGCAAACTAGCTTAACCATGAAAAATGAATGGTTAGGTACTTTGCTTGTTTATTTAAGAAGCAATCATGATTTACTTTTTTCATTTGTTAATAATATAAATGGTTTAAAGATGTTGCCTTTGGAAGCTACTTATTTAGCTTGGATTCAATATGACTCAAAGATTTTAGGTGATTTCCAAGAAAGATTATTTCAAAATGGGCTTCATGTTTTGCGAGGAGAGCAATTTTTAGGTAAAAATTTTATTCGGGTTAATATTGCTTGTACAAAAAAATCATTGGAGAAGGCTATTTTGATTATGCAGAAAACCATAGATGAAACGTCTTAAATCACACTTATTTATTGGAATAATATTGCTATTAGTTTATCTGATTTATTTTATTGTAAATCAAGATTTAACGGATAAGAATCAAGTTGTACATGACTTTAATGATGAAAAAATAGTTAACGCAGCTATAGATTCTATTTCGAATGTGAAACCCACATTGGATACTATCGAAAAAATTTCCCCTGTTTTTGTAACTTCAGTAGAAGATTTTGAAGCTAGGGCGGCGATAGAGCCTGGTTTTGTCAATTTACAAATATTAAAAAGCCATGTCTTGGTGTTTGAAAAAAAAATAAAAAACTTTAAAATTAAAAATCTAATTAGTTCAGATTTAAATAATAACCAACAGCCCGAATTCTGGATTTATGGAGATGACAATGCGCATAAATTTCATATTTATGGGTATGAATACAATAAAAATTCTTTTATTTTTATAAAAAAAGTTCCTGTTTTTTATTTGCCATATTTTAATTTTTCGATTAATAAAGAGCGTAAAAGCGGTTTCTTGATTCCAACTCCTAATTATTCTCAAAAATCTGGTTTTGG
>CAIZMB010000185.1 GCA_903933935.1 uncultured Cytophagaceae bacterium | reverse complement strand
TCGAGGCCGGCAAAGACCCTCAGGTTCCAGTGGATACGGATAAAGATGGCATTCCAGATTACAGGGATTTAGATTCAGATGGGGATGGCATTCCAGATAAGATAGAAGCAGGCAAGGATCCAAGCAAACCGGTGGACACAGATGGAGACGGTAAACCTGATTATCAAGACACGGACTCTGACAATGATGGAATCCCTGACGCGGTAGAGGCAGGCAATGTAAATAACCCAGTGGATACGGATGGAGATGGTAAACCCGATTACCAAGATACAGATTCAGATGGAGACGGCATTCCAGATAAGATAGAAGCTGGAGTGGACCCTACAAAACCGGTAGACACGGACGCGGACGGAACGCCAGATTACAGGGATTTAGATTCTGATAATGATGGTTTTTCAGACAAAGAAGAAGCGGGCAAGGATCCAAGCAACCCAGTGGACACCGATAAAGATGGCAAACCGGATTATCAAGATACCGACTCAGACAATGACGGAATCTTGGATAAGTTGGAGAACGACATCAACTACGGAGCTTTGGCCGATTGCGATAAAGACGGAGTAGA
Organism: uncultured Cytophagaceae bacterium; assembly: GCA_903933935.1. Classification (GTDB taxonomy): domain Bacteria; phylum Bacteroidota; class Bacteroidia; order Cytophagales; family Spirosomataceae; genus Aquirufa. The sequence continues at coordinate 29,756 of CAIZMB010000185.1, read as the reverse complement.
CAACCGCATAGATGCAGATCAATGCCCAACCTTTTCTCCGAACGGAATCTCACCGAATGGAGATGGAAAGAACGATGTATTGATCATCCCTGGAATCCTAAGAAACCAACCGAATGAGTTGACGATCTTCAATCGCTGGGGTAATATAGTTTACCAAACGAGCAATTACAAGAACGACTGGGGCGGACAGACTGACCGGGCCTTTAACTTATTGGCATCAGATAATCTATTGCCGGACGGAACATATTACTATGTGATTGACTTTTTTGGCAAGTATCCAAACGTGGGTACCTATGTGTACATCAACCGGCAGGAGAAGTAAGTAAGTAGGTAAAAAAGCACAATGAAAAAGGCAAGTAGAAAAAAAGAGTAACAAAAAAAGCAAGTAGGAAAAAAAGAACAACGAAAAGAAGTAAGAAAAAGCACACCTACGAAAGCAAAAGAAAACAACAATAAATAAAGTAAGCCAATAGAGCTACCCAAAAATATAGCAAACAGATGAATAACAAACATATAAACAGAAAGACAGCACAAATACACAAGAGGAGCACAAGCTTCCTTTTGACTGTGCTTATAGCCATATTCATGTCCCAAGGAGCAAAGGCCCAGATCGAACCGATGTACAACATGTACCGCTTTAATCCTCAGGTGCTCACTCCGGTTCAGGCGGGAAGCACGGACTCGAGTGAGATTATTGTCATGCATCGCCAACAATGGTTGGGCATCGAGGGGTTACCGAAGACCTATTTTCTGAATGGAAACTTCAAATGGAGAAAGCAGCGGGGCCTTGGATTTAATGCGATGTTTGACCAGGCGGGACCTGTGAAGATCACCATGTTATCCGGAGACTTTGCTTACCATACCCGCTTGAGTGAGGACTGGAATTTATCTGGAGGAATACGTTTGGGGGTGGCGAATGTAGCCTTGGACTTTAGTGGAGTAAGGTTGGTACATGATGGAGACGCCTTGTTTGCAGGCGATCGCAGTACGGGCATGAAGATGAATTTAGGTTGGGGAGCGAGGATCTCAAAAAGCAATGGCTTCTTTGCAAGTTTCTCGATGCCTAGGATCATTAAATATGATTTTGGAGATAAGTCGGGCGCTTATAAAGACGTGGCTTATTTATATGCGATGCTGGGAAACAAGATAGAGATTAGTGAAAAGGTAACTTTATATCCAAGTGTCTTGGCGCGCATGGCTGGAAATGTTCCCTTAAGTTGGGATGCGAATGTGATGGCTAAACTGCTAGGCTCATTTGACGTAGGATTAAACTACCGCCATCAAGAAAGTTGGGGCATTCGCTTAGGCGTCCAAGCGACCAAAAGAACCTACATCGGCTACGTCTATGAAATGCCAACCACTATGATCAGCAAGGTGAGCAATCAAACGCATGAGTTGGCGCTACGGTTTTTTATTTTGAAGGATAAAAACAACAAGGAAGAAAAACCGGCGAAGAGTAAATAAATACAAATATTTTTTTTGAGAATTAGTTCTTAAATAGAAAGCCTAATTCAATTTATAATGAGTTGACCTGCCAGCCAGATTAGATTTGAATAGGTTCATTTCCACTAAATACTGCAAGTCTCTAGTCGCTGTGGCCTTCGATGCACCCGTGATTCCCATGTATTTTTGGACATTCATACCCCCTAGAAAGCCTTCAGGTCTGGCTTCGAACATTCGAAGAATGGCTTTTCGTTGACGTTCGTTCAGAATGGAATCATGCCGATGGAAAAAATGGAATTTCGAAATGGTCAGCGTAATCATTTGATCCGCCATTTCCTGTGCTTCTAGCACCATCGTTAAAAACCAATCAATCCACTCCGAAATTTCAAGACTTTTCTCCGCCTTTTGCAAGGCCGCATAATATGCTTTTCGATTCCTCTCAATCGCTTGCGAAATGCTACATGATAATGGGGAATTCAGCCCTTGTGAAAACGCTTTCTCCGCAATCGCCCGACCAATACGGCCATTTCCATCTTCAAATGGGTGAATGGATTCAAAATACAAATGTGCCACAGCTGCTTTCACAGGAGGAGATAAATCGGCGACTTCGTTAAACCAGGTGACAAATCGTTCCATTTCTGATGACACCCTAGCGGATGGTGGCGCCTCATAATGAACTTTAGGTTTATACGCAGTACCCGAGATAATTTGCATGGGGGCTATTTGTTTCCTGTATTTTCCCGCATGAATATTTTTTTTATTTCCCAAAAGACTCTCATGCCATTGTTGCAATTGCAATTCACTGAGCTCCTGTGCAAAGGTCTCCCGTACTTGGATGAGCATTTTACTCAGGCCAATGGCATTTTTATCTTTGGGATTTTTAAAAACGCTTAATCCTAAATTTTGCTGAATGGAGGATAATATTTCGGTTTTATTCAATAACTCACCCTCAATTTCGGACGTTTTAATCGCCTCCAAAACTAAAAGTTCCATCACCATAGCCAAACTTAAATCCTGAGGAAGCGCCGCTAATTTGCCTTTTAATTCCCCCGCCTTGAGCATAATTGCCCCTATTTTCGACTCCATATTGGTCGTCGTAAATTTAAATTGAGGCCAATTTTCGCGTTGCCAATTGTACATGATGAGCCGATTAATTTTTTATTCGGCTCAAATATACTAATTTTTTGAGCCGAATAAAATTTTATTCGGCTCATGATTGAATTATTATCCCCTAAGTTCTTAATTAAATTTGCCTGGACAGCCTACCGAAAACCTATTATGGCCAGCATACGACCGGTGACTCCTTTCTCCTTGCGATGAGAAAAGAAAAGGTCATTGTTTTCAATGGTGCAATAGTCCGAAATTTCAATTTGGGAAATTCCTACGTTTCTCAACTGCGCTTCGTTAGTCGCTTTTAAATCTACATGCCAACGAGCACCTCGCTTCTCCTTACAATCAAACTGTTCTGCTACTTCATCGCCCACTTCAAAATGGGCCAAGCTAATGCAAGGGCCAATATAGGCGAGGATGTCTGCGGGATTAGAACCCTGGGAAATCAATGCGGAGGCAGTTTTGGAAACGATTTGAGCGACGGTTCCTTTCCAGCCTGCATGAATCGCAGCCGTACAACCACGTGCAGGGTCCGCCAGTAAAATAGGGCAACAATCCGCTATGCCAACTCCCGTAAAAATACCAGGTGCATGTGCGATAATGGCATCGTATCCTGAGGTATATCCAGGTTCTTTCGTTTCCCAAATAACATCTCCATGAACCTGATAGGACCGCGCAAGCGCCTGAGGGGAAATACCTAAATCACGACAAAAAAGAGAAAGATTTTGTTGGACCATGTCCGGATGATCATCCGTATGTGTGCCCAAATTTAGCGTCTGATACGCCGCTGTACTTTTTCCTCCGTGGCGAGTGCTGACACCCGCCACGAGTTGAGGAATATGTTTGAAAATGGTAGGAATAATGACTCTTTCCGAAGAATTAGTCATCATAACTCAAACCATATTGCTTTAATACATCCGCTGGAACACCTTTCCATTCATTCGGCGTATTTCCTTTATACCCTAAATCATCAATACCAATTCTAGAGGTATAAAATCCAGTAGCTGTTAAATTACGCATCAACGTAAAAAAGCTAACCCCTTGGGAGAATTGCTTTTTCGCCTTTTCAGGATAGGCAATATCATCTACGATATTGATTCGCTGAGCAGGTGTGATCTGCGTAAACAACTTAGAAAAGCGACGATTGGATTCGCTATCTAACCACCTCAATCCTCCGCGAACAGGCGTTTTAAACTCGGGCTTATCTTTCACGATAAACTCGATAAAACCTGTTACACCCGACTGCGACGCACTTCCTGATTTTTTATCTGCCGGAATGATGATGTCCGAAAGGATGGTAATGGTATCTAATTCGTGTTTATTTAAAAACACTTCCGCCATTAATTTAGCATCTCTTTCTGCTTCATCTTTGGTTCTTCCACCTGGAATTTTTAAGGCTGCAGCTTTAGGAACGCCATTGGTATTTTCCAATTGCTCCATCGCTCTTGCATCCGGATTTAAAACGGCTAATCCTAAGGAACTTAAACCGATATTTTTTAAATAATCTCTTCTTTTCATCTTATAAATTGGCTTTTTTTCTTTGGTCTATAATATATTCTGAAGTTCTAAGCGATAAGGCTAAAATGGTCCAAGTCGCATTTTTATCCCCTTGCGATACGAATGGAGAAGAATCTGCTAAAAATAAATTCTTCACATCATGCGCTTGGCAATTTGAATTTACGACAGAAGTGCTAGAATTATTTCCCATCCGGGCTGTTCCCACTTCGTGGATAATTCTACCTGGATCGGCCAAACCATAATTGGTATCCGCACCCGGTTTTTTACCTAAGGCTTCACCACCCATTTCCTGAATGATTTGCTCAAAGGTATCTTGCATGTGTTTCGCTTGCTTGATCTCGTAATCACTCCATTTGTAGTTAAATCGAACAACTGGTATACCGTATTTGTCCACAACATTTGGATCGATTTCACAATAATTATCTTCTCTTGGCACAGGTTCCCCACGTCCAGCAAAACCTACATAAGAACCATAATAGCGGCGATAATCTTCTTTCAAAGTTGCGCCGTATCCACCGGCAGCTTTACGAAGTCCATCGCGCGTATAGTTTTCTTTTCCATTTAATCCTTCAATTCCCCAGCCAAAACCGTAACTCGGCATACCCATTCCACCACCATACTCAATGTGGTATCCACGAGGGAAATCTAATTTAGTATTATCACCCCACCAAGGCGTGTACACGTGTAATCCACCCACACCATCTTCATTGTACACCTTACGGTCAAATAATTTAGGAATGATCGCAGAACGCGAAGCACCCGTTGAATCGTTGATGTATTTACCAACCACTCCACTCGAATTTGCAATGCCATTCGGAAAACGAGAACTCTTTGAATTTAATAATAATCGGGCTGTTTCACCTGCCGAAGCAGCTAACATCACGATTTTACCTCGTACGGAATATTCTTGTAAAGTACCTGTGTGTACATAAGAAACGCCAGTCGCTAAACCTGTAGCTGCATCTGTCATGACTTCTCTCGCCATGGCAAATGGTAACAAGGTTAAGTTTCCAGTCGCCATGGCTGGTTTTACCAACACAGATGAAGAAGAAAAGTCAGCATAAGCTGAACATCCACGATTACATTGTGCGCAGTAAAAACATGAGCCACGCTCGCTGTTTATGGGTTTAGTTAAGATGGATAAACGAGAAGGGTAGGTGGGAATTCCCAAAGCCTTATTGGCCTTCTTGATCATCAATTCGTGCAAACGAGGTTTAGGCGGAGGCAAGAAAAATCCATCTGGATCATTCCTAAGTCCTTCGTTGGTCCCAAAAACCCCTAACATTTTATCTATTTTATCATAAAATGGCTTCATGTCGTCGTAGCCAATCGGCCAGTCGTCTCCTAAACCATCGATGCTTTTTCTTTTAAAATCGTCTGGACCAAAACGCAAGGAAATGCGTCCCCAGTGATTCGTTCTTCCTCCCACCATACGCGCACGAAACCAGTCGAATTTAGTGCCGTTTTTACGCGTATATGGTTCTCCGTCAATTTCCCAGCCGCCATAAGCCGCATCAAAATCTCCGAAAGCTCTAGTCGTTCCTGTTCCTCTGCGAGGGGATTCGTAAGGCCATTTTAATTGGGTGATGTTCTTAGGGTCAGCCGGATCAAAGGGTTGGCCTGCCTCTAACACACAAACTTTAGCGCCAGCCTTCGTTAATGTATGTGCAGCCATTCCTCCTCCTGCTCCTGAACCCACAATGACTACATCAAAAACCTCTTGTTGCGATTGAATGTAAATTGAATTATTGATCATTATTTTTCTATAGGTTTAAAGAATGGTAAAAGTATAAAATTTGAGTTATTTTTGCTTTCATTACCCGTAATTATTTTGGCAAAAAATACAAAAAATGGGGAAGAACCTTTGAAAAAAGGGGAAACTCCATTGTCCCGACAGTTTAATCAGATCAAGGCTAAATATCCTGGAGCAATATTATTGTTTCGAGTGGGGGATTTCTATGAGACTTTTGGGGAAGATGCGGTGAAAGCGTCCAAGATTTTGGGGATCGTTTTGACCCGCCGAAATAACGGAAATGCCGATGATCATTTGGCGGGATTTCCACACCATTCCTTAGATACTTATCTGCCAAAATTAGTTCGGGCGGGCCAGCGCGTGGCGATTTGTGACCAATTAGAAGATCCGGCTTCCGCCAAAGGAATTGTAAAAAGGGGAGTGACGGAATTAGTGACGCCAGGAGTTTCTTTTAATGACCAAGTGCTTGACCATAAGCGCAATAACTATGTAGCGGCTTTGTCCTATTCGGAGAAAGAAGCCTTGTTTGGCCTCGCTTTTTTAGATATTTCCACGGGCGAATTTATGTGTTCTCAGGGGCCTTTGGCCTACATTCAGAAGATGGTGCAAAGCTTTATGCCTTCTGAGATTTTATATCCTAAAAAATACCGCGCGTTATATTTGGAGCATTTTGGAGATGCTTTTCATTCGTTTACGTTGGAGGAATGGATTTTTACCCATGAGTTTGCGTATCCATTGATGACCCAACATTTTAAGACTCAAAATTTAAAAGGGTTTGGGATTGAAGATATGCCCTTGGGTGTCATTGCCGCCGGGGTTATTTTACATTATTTGGCAGAGACCGAGCATAATCAAGTTGGCCATATCTCTACCATCCAGCGAATCGAGGAAGATAAATATGTGTGGTTGGACCGATTTACCATTCGGAATTTGGAGTTAATACATTCGGTTCAGGAGGGTGGGGTGCCGCTGATTCAGTTGATGGATCAAACGCTCACGCCCATGGGCGCTCGCTTGTTGAGAAAGTGGATGGTCCTTCCTTTAAAAGAGTTGAAGGCCATAAATGAACGCCAGGAAGGGGTCGCTGGGCTTATTTCCTCTGCTGATTTATTGGATTCTTTAGTTCATTTATTGAAGCCTGTGGGGGATTTGGAACGTTTGATTTCCAAAGTGGCCGCCACTCGGGTTAATCCGCGGGAGTTATTGCAATTGAAACGGGCGCTCCAACAAATTCCCGAGATTAAGGAATTGTTGGCCAATCAGTCTTCTGCTTATTTGGCGAAATGGGCGGACCATTTGAATCCTTGCCTTAAACTGGTTCAGAAAATAGAAGAGGCTTTGCGGGAAGATGCGCCTATGTTGATTCATCAGGGAGGAATCATTAAAACCGGCTTTTTGCCGGAATTGGACGAATTGCATTTGTTGTCTTCGAATGGCAAGGAATATTTAGCTTCCATGCAGAAGCGTGAAATTGAACGTACGGGCATCAGTTCGTTGAAAATATCGTATAATCGGGTTTTTGGGTATTACTTGGAAGTGACGCATGCGCATAAAGATCGCGTACCGACCGACTGGATACGCAAGCAAACCTTGGTGAATGCCGAGCGCTACATTACGGAGGAGTTGAAAATTTATGAGGAGAAGATTTTAACGGCGGAGGATAAAATCGCGTCGATTGAGTTGGGCATATTTAATGAATTGGTGCGGGAGGCTTTGGGATATTTAGAGTTAATTCAGATTAATGCGACTGGCTTAGCGACCTTAGATGTGTTGACGAGTTTTGCGGTAGTCGCTCAAAAAAATAAGTATATAAGGCCTGTTTTACATGAGGGGGATGCGATTGAGATTATTGCGGGTCGACATCCTGTGATCGAAATGTCCTTGGCGGCAGGGGAGGACTATGTTCCCAATGATGTGTTTTTGGATCATGAAACTCAGCAAATCATGATGATTACTGGGCCTAATATGGCGGGAAAATCGGCCCTTTTGCGGCAGACTGCTTTGATTGTTTTATTGGCCCAAATGGGTTCTTTTGTACCTGCCAATTCGGCCAATATCGGTTTAGTGGATAAGGTATTTACTCGGGTGGGTGCTTCGGATAACTTGTCCAAAGGCGAGTCCACTTTCATGGTGGAGATGACCGAGACTGCTGCTATTTTAAATAATTTGTCGAGTCGGTCTTTGGTGTTGTTGGATGAAATCGGTCGGGGTACCTCGACCTATGACGGTGTCTCGATGGCCTGGGCGATTGCCGAGCATTTGCATAATCATCCCAAAAACAGTGCTAAGACATTATTTGCCACCCATTACCATGAATTAAACCAGTTGGCCGAAGACTTTCCTCGCATTAAAAACTACCATGTGTCGGTCAAAGAAGTGGGCAATAAAATTGTTTTTCTTCGCAAATTATTGCCGGGTGGTTCGGCGCATAGTTTTGGTATTCATGTGGCCCAAATGGCCGGCATGCCCAATTCTTTAGTCTTGAGGGCGCATGAAATTTTACAAAATTTAGAGAAAGATCATTCGTTGGACGACCATGTGGAACGCTTAAAAGATATGCCAAAAACAAATTTCCAAATGAGTTTATTTGGCGCCGAAATTCCGGAGGGATTGCAAAAAGTGCAGGATCAATTAAATGCTTTGGATGTGAATACGCTTTCGCCGATTGAGGCGTTGTTGAAGTTGAATGAGTTGAAACGGGTTTTAGGTAATAAGTAATAGGTATTAGGTAATTTCAATTCCTCACATCCAATCCCCAATTCAATTTATTGCGGAGTGTTTGAAGAAAATCGTCGCCAGGGATTTTGACGATTTTGCCTGAAAATGCAGCCTTTTTGACTTCAATGGATATTTTGCTATCGATCACACGAGATCTTGAATCGATGGAAATTAGGAAATTTTGACTTCTGCTGCTCACCTCAAACTTCAGAACTGAGTCACTCGAAATAATTAAAGGACGCACATTTAAATTATGTGGGCTCATGGGCGCGATAATAAATGAATCCGAAGTAGGGATGACTAAGGGTCCGCCCACGGATAGTGAATAACCCGTAGATCCTGTCGCTGTGGATACAATGATGCCGTCAGCCCAATACGTATTTAAAAAATTGCCGTCCAAAAAAGTTTTGATTTGAATCATGGAAGACGAATCGGTCTTCATGATGCCTACTTCATTTAGGCCAAAATCTTTGCCTTTAAATAAATCTATTTCGGCATCCACTGATACTAAACATCGGTCCTCGATGGTATACTCGTTCGATAAAACATGTTGCAGAGCCTGGGGAACTTCTTCGGGAGAAAGCGTGGCCAAGAAACCTAATCGGCCTGTATTAATTCCCAAAATGGGTATTTCCTTAGCACCTACATGACTTAAAGTCTCTAAAAATGTCCCATCACCACCAATACTCCAAGCCATTTGAACATTTTCAGGGCCATGGTCATTTGAATAGCTTTGGAATTTATCTAATTGAAATCCATGCTCTTTCAAGTGGGCAATAAAGCTTTCTGAAATTTGAATCTTTTCGTTTTTTGCTGAAATATCTGCCCATAATTTTTCCATCACGGGCTTCATATCCGCCGAAAACTCCTTTCCGTGAATGGCTAATGGGAAATTCAAAGCTTAGGGATTTAAATATTTCAATAATAGATCAAAGCGCGATTGGTCCACTTCTTCTTGGTTGCCGAACATGAACGCCTTTTCAATATGAATTTCGTGTCGTTCTAAGCTTTTCACAATGGTCGAAAATTGGTCTGTTTGAATTTGTAAAATCAGCTCAGGCCAAACGTGATCTTCTTTGGTCGATTTCGTTAAATAGCTTCTAGTGATTAAGCCTTTATTTTCTTCAATTATTTTGGCAATCACGCTCATGGAGTCTCTTTGGGTGTGAAAGACAATGCGAATAATTCCTCCATTTTGTGCATTAAATCCCGTGTAAAATAAAGATTTAGCGACGGATTGCCAAGGCAAATATCCTTGATATTTCATTTGGTCATCTACCACGGGAATGACCCAAAATCCACTTTCCTCAAAAAAGGGAAGGCTCGCTAAAATGTCCTCTTCTGTTTCTATTTTTACCTGATTGAGCTCATGCTGAAATTGGTCAATTTTACCATCTGGATGCGTGGCTTTCATTAACATTTCCTCAGTGATATTTCCGATCCATTGTTTTTTGTCAAGCACTGAAATAACGTTCATGTTATTGGAGTGCATGATTTTCAAGGATTTTTGCACAGAATCTTGAATGGAAATGGTGGGCAAATCAAAAGATAAAAATGCGAGTGCCATCATGACGCAACGGGATTATTTTCTAGCCATTTCGACAAAATGCGATTAAACTCTACGGGTTGTTCCATCATGGGTGCGTGGCAACATTTATCAATGAAATGCAATTCAGATCCTGGTATTAATTGATTGAATTCATGACCTACCTGAGGGGGAGTAATCGTGTCATTTAATCCCCAAATCAAAAGTGTTGGGGTTTTGATGCGCACAATATCTTTGGCCATATTATTTCGCTGCGCTGATTTAGCAATGGCGATAATGCGCAATACTTTTGGGATGCTATTAATGATCTCAAATACTTCGTCGACCAATTCCTTGGTCGCCGTTTTAGGATCATAAAACGTATATTCAATGCGTTCCTTAATAAATTCGTAATCGCCACGTTTCGGATAAGTACCTCCCATAGAATTCTCAAATAAACCGGAAGAACCCGTTAAAATAAGCCTTTCTACTTTATGTGCATGCTTTAATGTGTAAATCAAAGCGACGTGACCTCCTAAGGAATTTCCGATTAAGCTAAAGCTTTCTAGTTTTTTGAATGCGACAAATTCTTCGAGAAAAACGGTTAAGCCCTCACAACCTGCCTCTTTAATGGGCATATCGTGGATCGGCATGAGGGGAATGATGACTCTGTATTTTTGGCTAAACAGATTAATTACGCCTTCCCAATTGCTTAAGGCGCCAAACAATCCATGAAGTAAAAGTAGAATTTCACCTTTTCCTTCATCAATGTATTGATAATTGCTTTCCTCCTTAATACTAAAGTTCATTCCGAGCTGCCATTTAATCTGCAAATTAGTAAAAACACTTCAAACTTTTGTAAGTTTAAAATGTTTATGAAAATATAAACTTAATATGAATTCAATTGTGATCGTAGGCGGCGGGATAGCAGGTCTGCAAGCAGCCCAAATTTTTCAAAGCAAAGGGCTCGATTTTATTTTAATTGAAAAATCAATGTCATTGGGCGGTAGAGTCCAAAGTGAAGCGTTTCAAGGGTATATCTTAGATCACGGTTTCCAAGTTTTACAGACCGCGTATCCGGAAGTCCAACGAAGTCTTCAAATAGCTAAATGGGATTTATCTTATTTTCAATCGGGCGCTTATGTGCTCAATGAGGGAAAATTTAAACCCTTTATCAATCCATTAAAATCTCCACTTTTATTTTTAAAAAACATCACTGCGGCGGGGGCTACTATTTTTGATTTTTTGAAGTTGGCCTGGATTTGGTTAAAAACACAAGGTTCGATTTTACCGATAAATTCGGACGTAGAAACTACTTCTGAACTTATTTCGCGATATCGTTTTTCAGAAAAATTTCAGCGCAATTTTTTAAGGCCTTTTTTTGCTGGCATCTTTTTAGATGATTCATTGAGCCCGCCGGCATCCTTGTTTTTCTATTACATGAAGCAGTTTTTAGAGGGAAGAGCCGCCATACCTAAACAGGGGATGGGTGCTATCGCTTTAGATTTAGCTGCAGGAATCCCTGACGAAAAAATAAGAACTGGGGTTTGGGTGACAGAGATCAAGGGGAAAATGCTCCAATTAAATAATGGGGATACACTTCATTTTGACCAACTGATCTTAGCGACAGATCCCAAGCAAGCCTGTGAATTATTGAAAATTGATTTTCCACCACAGGCTCATTTTGGTTCCAAGACCTTTTATTTCAGCATGGACAAAAGTCTTGAGACTTCATTGCCTCTCATTCATTTGATGCCCACACATTCGAGTCCATTGCTGCATTTTTCTTGCTTGAGCCAAGTAAATCCTGCCTTAGCCCCTGAGGGGAAGCATTTGATTTCTGCGACTAGTCTGCAGATGGATCTTTCGGACAAAGAAGTGGCGCAGGAATTAGCGCGGGTTTTGGATCTTTCACCGAACGATTTTATTTTCTTGAAATCTTTTTCAATTCTTCATTCTTTATATAAGGTGGGTTGTTTTGCTGAGGTTTGTCAAAAAGCGGAAGAGGAAAATATTATGTTAGCGGGGGATTACACGCTTTTCCCATCGTTGCAAGCGGCTTTGTCATCAGGCCGAAATGCTGCAGAAAAAATCGTAGCTAGCAGTCAAACTGATTAAGGTCAATATTTTTTTTCTGTTTTTGCGTACATTTGCCACCAATTAAACTCTGATATGAAAAAAATTCTTCTCTTTATTTTTGTTGGCTTATTATTGGGTGCTTGTCAGAAATCAAATCCAAATTTTCAAAAGGAAGCCGCTAATCCCGAGTTTTTAATCAGGGCAGAGTTGATGTTGACCGAGAGCATTATTCATGATATTTTTGCCCCACCCGTTTCAGCGCGTATTTATATGTATGCCGGTATCGCAGGGTATGAGGCAGCAATTCCAGGGGATAAAAAATTCAAATCGTTGGTGGGCCAATTAAATGGCTTTGCGAAAATACCTCAACCGGAAAAGGGTTTGGAATATTGTTTTCCTTTGGCATCTACTAGGGCCTATTTGGCCGTTGGGAAAAAATTGACTTTTGCCCAAGAAATGTACAAGGAGTTTGAAAAGAAATTAGAAGTAGATTATCAGAAAATAGGGATACCCTCGGACGTTTACGAAAGGTCAATTGCCTACGGAGATTCAGTCGCTGCGGCCGTTATGCGCTATGCGGCAAAGGATAATTACAAACAAACTAGGGGTTTGCGGTTTACGGTAACTAATTTGCCAGGAACTTGGACTCCTACGCCGCCTGCCTATATGGATGCTGTTGAACCCTATTGGACTAAAATTCGCCCCATAACGCTAGATTCGGCTTCCCAGTTTCGAGCACCTGCTCCCTCAAAATTTGATTTAACCAAGGGAAGTCCTTATTACAAAGAGGTCATGGAGTCTTATGAAACGGTTAAGAACTTAACGGAGGAGCAGCGAAACATTGCCAATTTTTGGGATTGCAATCCGTTTAAAATGAACATTACTGGGCATGCGATGTTTGCGACAAAGAAAATGTCACCGGGCGGACATTGGTTGGGCATCGTGGGGCAAGTATCTCGCCAATTACATAAATCCTACCTGGAAACGGCGGAGGCATTAGCACTTACCTCAATTGGAATTTTTGATGGATTTATCGCGTGTTGGGATGAAAAATACAGATCCATTCGCATCAGGCCTGAGACGATTATCAATGCGAGCATCGATAAATCATGGGTTCCTGTGTTGCAAACACCCCCTTTTCCAGAATATACCTCAGGGCATAGCACCATTTCGAGGGCTGCTGCGGAGGTTTTGACAAATTTATATGGGGCCAATGTTGCCTTTGAGGATTCTACGGAAATACCTTATGGTTTACCCCCAAGGAAGTTCAAATCATTTATTCAGGCCTCAGATGAGGCGTCGGTTTCTCGTTTATATGGAGGAATTCATTTTATGCCAGCCTTAAATGAGGGGGCTATACAAGGGGGTAAAGTAGGCCAACATCTTTTAGCTAGGATTAAGACGCGCTGATGAAAAAGGACATAGAAACCAAAGCGGACATTCAGATTTTTGTGGATGCATTTTATGCCAAAATGCCTTCAGATGATTTGGTGGGTCATGTATTTATGGATGTGGCTCATGTGGATTTTTCTAAACACTTGCCTAAAATGTATGATTTCTGGGAGATGTTGTTGATGGACGGAAAAAATTACCACGGTGCCCCGATGCGTCCCCACTTAGAAATCAATCAGAAAATTTCATTGACCCCTGCCCATTTTGCGCGTTGGCTTCAGTTATTTTACGCCACCTTAGATGAGCATTTTGAGGGTCCAAAAACAGAAGATGCCAAATTGAAGGCGCGAAACATTGCGGACACTTGGGCGTATAAATTGGACTACATCAACAACCATCAAGCCTAAAACGCCTGTTTACAGCGAAAAGTAAATTTTCTTTTTATCTAACCAAACTGCAAGCCGAGTAATTAGGTACAAAACAACGAGCGCGTTGATCGCTTCGGCTACCATGCCGTGAATGCTTATTTTTTCTAAAAATCCGCCAACAAACGTGAATGAAGCACCTCTTAGCCATTCTGGGCCAATCGATTCAAAAAACAAATAAATAAAAATGGAATTTTTGCCGTAGGAAAGGATGTAATCGGGGACTGAGATTTTGGGTTTATCATGGGACCAATTATAATAAAAGGCAGCCATGAATAAGGAAATCCAACCGGCAGAAGCGATGGTAAATGAAAGCGTAGCCGTTCTTTTAATGATGGGTATGCCAGCGATATCGAGTCCATATCCGACTACCACACCTAAAATTCCTAAACCGATTAATGTTTTTAAAAGATCTTTTGGAGAGGTAGATCGATGAATAATTCGGCCCATCAAAGCCCCCCAAATCGTATGTGCTGCGGTTGGGATGCAATTAATGGCTATCCAATGCCCCCCACTTAATTTACCCATTAAGACCATATCCATAAATGATCCGAAATTTTTATCTCGTACATAAGGCTCGTTGAATTCCGGAATATCGGTGAATACATACAATGAATGAGAGAGAAGCAATAAGAATAACGATGCGGCTACTTGCAAAGGGATTGAAAAACGTAATAAAAAGAACGCTACAATGGTCGTAAAAGATAATTGGGTCAACACATTCCACAGCTCAAAAACCAATTTCTCTCTTCCTAAGCAATGCAGTCCCGTACCACAAAGAAAGAGCAAAACAGATCTTTTTAATACTTTGGGCCATAGTTGGGCATACGTAGCTCCTTGGTCGATTCGTTTATACGTGGAAAAATATAAAGCGGAACCTGCAATCATCATAAATCCGGGTTGGATTAAATCCCAAAAGTGCAGCCCCTGCCATTCCGCATGATTAAATTGGGATAATAAAAATGATTCAGGAAAGATTTTTCCTAAACGGCTATAAAGGCCAGTGCTTTCTGCAGCTAACAAAAACAAAATAAATCCTCGAAAATAATCGACTGATGGTATTCTTTTAGTTATCATTATTTGCTCATTTTTCGTGTCAAAGGTAAAAATTTTTTCTAATTTCGTGATTTCCACGGGAATTCAATTTTATGATCGTATCCACGCCGGGCCGAATTTGTTTATTTGGTGAACATCAAGATTACTTAGGTTTACCTGTTATCGCAGCTGCAATTTCGAAGAGAATCCAGATTAAAGGCCAATTTAGAGCTGATAATGTAATTCATTTTTCATTGCCTGATGTGCAAAAAACAGAAGAATTTGAAGTCAATTTTCCTTTAGAATATTCCAAAGAACGGGATTATTTTAAAAGTGTTTTGAATGTTTTGCATCGAAAAGGCCATGAGGTAATACGTGGATTTGAGATTGAGGTTCGTGGAAATATCCCGATCAATTCTGGTACATCAAGTTCCTCGGCGCTCTTAGTTTCTTGGGTTAAATTTCTTAGCGACATGTACGGTTTGGGATATTCGCAAAAGCAAATTGGCGAAATAACGTATGAGGCGGAGGTTTTGGAATTTACGGAACCTGGTGGCATGATGGATCAATATTCTACGGCGGTGGGGAATGTGATTTACCTAGCGAGCCAACCCGAGATTTCGATTAAGACCTATTCCCGTGATTTGGGGACCTTTGTATTAGGGGATTCTTTGGAGGCAAAAGATACATTAGGAATTTTGTCCCGAGTGAAATTTGGGACCTTGGGAGGCGTAAATAAAATTAAGGAGAAGGATCCGAGTTTTGATTTGTCTACTGCGACGCTTTCGGATTTGGATGAATATAAGAACTTCATTACTCAGGATGAATATATTTTAATTAGTGCGAACATTGACGACCGAGATATTTTGTTGGCCGCCAAAGCCATGTTTGAAGGAGAAGTGGAATGGACTGATGGAAAATTAGGAAATTTATTAAATCAGCATCAACAAAATTTACGTGAACACAAGCGTATTTCGACCCCTAAAATAGATCGAATGATTCAAGCTTCTTTGGAGGCTGGTGCATTAGGTGCTAAAATTAATGGCTCGGGCGGTGGTGGATGTATGTTTGCCTATGCGCCAGAAAATCCAGAAAAAGTGGTCGAGGCCATTGAAAAAGAAGGGGGGAAGGCTTATATTATTCGCGTAGACAAGGGCACCCATTCGGAAATAGAAAGTTTATTTTTTTAATACATATATGAAAAAGCGTTTATTGATTTTAGCAGGAGGAATGGCCTCAAGGATGAAGAAAGCCATGGCTGAAGGGGGTTCCGATTTAGATCCTTCCTTGGTTGCCCAAGCAAATTCAGTCACCAAAGGGATGATTCAGGTAGGTAAGAATGGAAAGACATTGATTGATTATCAATTATATAACGCGCATTTAGCTGGGATTGAAGAGGTTATGTTATTGCTTCATCCTACGGATACCGTATCTCAAGAATATTGTGAATCGCTGATGGATAAGGATGCGTGTTGGGGTCTGCAAATTGTCTTTGCACGCCAACAAATTCCTGCGGATCGAGAGAAGCCTGCAGGAACGGCAGATGCCGTATATCAGGCATTGATGCAGCATGATTCTTGGCAAAAGGGACGCGTGATTGTTTGCAATTCAGATAATTTATATAGTGTAAATGCCCTTAATTTGCTTTGGTCATCGACTGAAACGCAGGCATTAATTTCCTATCACCGAGATAGTTTATTGTATCCTGCGGAGCGGATTTCGGCTTTCGCTTTAATTAGGACTGATGCGGATGGATATTTATTGGAGATTATCGAAAAGCCTACGCAAGAACAAGCGGATGAGCTGATGGCTCAATTGGGCCGTTTGGGTGTTAGTATGAATATTTTTGTCTTCGAGGCGAGTACCTTTCTACCTTATTTAGCAGCCACACCTTTTCATCCTATTCGCAATGAAAAAGAATTACCTACGTCGGTGGCTATGTTTGGCGAGGGAACTGGAAAAGGATTTTATGCCATTCCATTAGCTGAAAATGTACCAGATTTAACGAGCAAAGAGGATATTTTGGTGATGCAAAAATATCTGGAGGAGACGTATGGGGATTTTTAGCTCAAACCTGTAGAGACGCGATACTTCGCGTCTAATAATTTCGCGATATCTCGCGTCTAATAATTTCGCGATACTTCGCGTCTAATAATTTCGCGATATCTCGCGTCTATTTAATACGCAAAGTATCACGTCTCTACAGGATTTAAGACGCAAAGTATCACGTCTCTACAGGATTTAAGACGCGAGGTATCGCGTCTCTACACAAAATTTTTGGCATTTATTATAATATTCTATACCTTGGTGGCTCTTTAAAGGAACCTATGTCAATTTTCATCGTCATTATTTGCATTTTACTATTGGTTTTTTTGATTACTTATTTGAAGGTCAATTCATTTGTCGCTTTCTTATTAATTAGTTTATCGGCGGGTGTCATGTTGGGAATTCCGCTTCCTGACTTAGCCAAAACAATCCAAAAAGGTTTAGGAGATACATTAGGTTCTTTGGTAACGATTATCGTTTTAGGTGCGATGCTGGGTAAGTTGGTGGCGGAGAGTGGTGCGGCCCAACAAATTTCCGGGACTTTGATTAATATTTTTGGTCAAAAAAACATGGCTTGGGGCTTAATGTTCACAGGTTTTATCATTGGCATACCTCTTTTTTATAATGTGGGTTTTGTGTTAATGATTCCTTTGGTGTTTGCATTAGTGCATCAGTATAAGTTGCATCCTTTAGTGACTGGAGTTCCCATGATGGCGTCGCTGTCTGTGGCCCACGGATTTTTACCTCCACATCCTTCTCCGGCAGCATTGGTAGCACAATTTCAGGCGAATATGGGCTTAACCTTGATGTACGGAATCGTTATCGCTATTCCAGCCATCATATTAGCGGGGCCTATTTTTGCGAAGACATTGGTCAATCGGCCCATCAATTCTTTAGGAACATTTTCAATGAAATCATTGCCTGAAAATGAATTACCTAATAAAATATCCAGTTTTGTGACGGCCTTGTTGCCCGTATTTTTATTGGTATTTACCACCATCGCTGAAGTATATATAGATAAGGCTACGGTTTTAGGCCAAGTGTTCAAGTTGATCGCAGATCCAGCCATGGTGATGTTGGTCGCTATCTGTTTTGCCACCTATAGTTTAGGATTGCGCATGGGCAAAAAGATGGAGGATATTATGAACGTATATGCAGAAGCGGTAAAAGATGTAGGGATGATTCTTTTGATCATTGCGGGGGCTGGAACGCTCAAAGAAGTTTTATTAGTTTCTGGAGTGAGCAAGGAAATTGCGGGTTATTTAGGGGCATTGCCTATCCCACCCTTGGTATTGGGCTGGTTGATGGCGGCGATTATTCGCGTTTGTGTGGGTTCAGCAACCATTGCGGGGTTAACGGCCGCGGGAATGATATATCCATTAGTTGCAGGAGGAGGAGTGGACCCCAACTTAATGGTTTTGAGTATCGGTGCGGGAAGTTTGATGTTTTCTCACGTGAATGATGGAGGCTTTTGGCTCTTTAAAGAATATTTTAACCTTAGCATTTCAGAGACGATTCGGTCATGGTCGGTCATGGAATCCATTGTCTCAATCGTGGGTTTGATAGGCGTATTAGCATTGAATGCCATCATTTAAATAGAACCAAGGGCTTTTACAGAATATCATCTAATTTTTCAGGATTCGCTATGCACTGATTTTGATTGCCTGGCAGCTTTCTAATCAATATTAAAAAAGTATAAACGTAGTTCATTTCTCCAACATGATTAAATGATATTTTTTCACCAAACATTGTTTGGTTTTAACATCATTTCGGCATATTTAAAACGTTATAATGCAATTTTTTAACAATATTCTATAATTAAATTATCAATTTATTGATATTTTAAAATCATTTATTTTATTTTGCCTTTCATTTTAAATAATTCTTTCATTAAATAAACGAATCAACATGAAAAAACTATTCCTCGTGTGGGTTTTAGTGGTGGCATTCATTAGTACATCGCTGGCTCAAACAAGGACATTAACTGGAAAGGTCACTTCTTCTGAAGATGGTGCTGGCCTTCCTGGAGTTAGTGTCAGCATTAAAGGTACTTCTCGAGGTACTACCACATTATTTGATGGTACATTTAAAATTTCAGCAAGTAATTCCGAAGTGCTTGTTTTTAGCTTTGTCGGCTTTAAGCAACAATCTATTACGGTAGGAAGTCAGTCGACCATCAATGTGGTTTTAGCTTCAGATGTTTCTGAACTTTCTGAAGTAGTGGTAACAGGTGCCTATGGATCTAAGCGAAATGCTAGGTCAACTTCCAACAATGCCCAAGTAGTAGATCAAAAGCAGTTAAACGTGATCCGTCAGACTAACCTTAATAATGCGTTAGCAGGTAAGGTTTCTGGTATCCAAGTGCGTTCTCAATCGGCAGCGGCCTTAGGTCGTTCTACTGAAGTTCGTTTACGTGGGGTTTCAGGTTTTGGTTTAGGATCAGGTGCTTTGTATGTAGTGAACGGAACCATTCTGCCTAATTCAGATGACATCAACTTAGATGACATTGAAAACGTTTCTGTACTACAAGGTGCAGCAGCGGCGGCCCAATTTGGTTCTCAAGGAGCGAATGGTGCAATCGTTATTACCTTGAAAGACGCTTCACCGACCCAACAAGGTATCGGGGTTACCTTAAACACAGGTATTTTATTTGAGTCTCCTTACATCTTGCCAAATTACCAAAATTCATACGCTGGTGGTGCTGTGGGTGATTTGATGCAGTATAAATATAAATCAACAGATCCTGCAGAGTGGAAAGCATTAGATGGTAAATATTACCATGATTATAGTGATGATGCTTCATGGGGTCCTCGTATGGTGGGCCAAGAATATATTCCTTGGTATGCATGGTATGGTGGTAGTAAGTATTCGTACAAAACGGCATCTTTGACTCCTCAGCCAAATAACGCACGTGATTTTTACCAAACAGGGGTCACTAGAAATAACAGTTTCACGATCAATTCATCTACCGATAAATTGAAGTTTAAATTAACGTACGGTAATCAAGCGATTGATGGTTTGTTGGCCAACACGTCTTTAAACAAGAACACCTTAAACGTGATGACTGCTTATAATTTGAATAAGCACTTGATGGTGAGCGCGGACATCAACTATGTAAGCCAAATCCAAAAAGGAGAGATTGACGATGGTTATTCAAACCAATCTTCTGGAGCATTTAACCAGTGGTTCCACAGGAATTTGGATATGAACATCATGAAAGAATTGAAGGATTTAAGAACCCCGGAAGGAATTTATGCTTCTTGGAATCACGCAAATCCTGATGCTTATGATGCGTCTAATAAAAGAAACTTCTATGCAGGTAACTATTGGTATAACTTTTTCTCATGGTTCGATTTAGTGAATCAAACGAATCAAAGAAATCGTTTATTCGGAAACGTAGCCTTCACATATAAGGTGAACGACGATTTGAAATTTGTTGCTACCTATAGAAAGCAACAAAATACAGGTTTAACGGATTATCGATATAGCTCTCGCTTAAATGAAAGTGGTTTGCAAACGACGGGTAATTCACCAGAGGCTAAAGGGTATTATTACACAGGCCAAACCTATTCAGATCGTACGAACATGGAATTGTTTGCTAACTATTCTAAAAAAATCAAAGATTTTACGATTGATGCTAACATAGGAACTGACTTTTTCGAGTGGACCTACACAAGCAATAGCGCGAATACCAACAATGGTTTAAGTGTTGCTGATTTGTTTACTGTGTCTAACTCAGTAGATCCGGCGACGATTGGAAATGATCGTTTATTGGAGAAATACAAAGCGCTAATCGGTAAAGCTACTTTTGGATACAAGAATTTCTTATTTGCGGATATTACATTGAGAAACGACTGGTATTCAACTTTGCCTAAAGAAGCAAATTCAGTGCTTTCGAAATCAGCTGGACTTTCATTTGTTTTCAGTGATTTGATTGAAAAGAGTTTGCCATGGGTGAGTTACGGTAAATTAAGAGGATCATGGGGAGAAATTCCTAAGGCTTTGGGAACTAGTAATGAGAGTTTTGGAGCTTATCGTTTCCCAGGTTCTGCCTATAGCTTAGGCCAATACAAGTGGGGAAGTGATTTCTTGATGTCGGCATCTAACACCTTGGTGGATCCGAACATTAAAGGATCTGTGGTTTCGCAAAGTGAAATAGGTCTAGACTTATCTTTCCTTAATGATCGCATTGGAATCTCCGCTACGGTATGGCAAGGCGCTGAGAAAGATTTCCCTTATGCCTTAAGTGTGAATGGAGCAAGTGGTTACACTTCTTTATTAACTAACATTGGAGAGATTTCTAAGAAAGGTTTAGATATTCAATTGAACGGTCGTCCAGTTGTTTCAAATAATTTTTCTTGGAGAATTTCAGGAACGGTTTCTAAGTTGATCCAAAACGATGTTATTTCCTTAAGTCCTAAATATGGCATTACACAAACCTCTGCAGTTCAAGGAGTTTGGGGTACAACCATGCCTTATTTGGTTCACTCGGAAGGAAAGCGTTGGGGTCAGTTGTACGGTAACGGAATTAAGCGAATTAATGGCGAACCGGTACTAGATGCGAGTGGATTTTATGTAAATGATCCAAAAGTTAATTTTGGTTCAGTGCTTCCAGATTACACAGGGGGTTTACAAAATTCATTTACCTTCTTAACTGATTTCACTTTGAATGTCAATATTGACTTCCAAGTAGGTGGTAAATTTGCTTCATTATCTAATATGTGGGGTTCATTCTCTGGCTTAACTGCTCAGACAGCAACCGTGAATGATAAGGGAAATCCAATTCGTGATGCAGTCGCTGATGGGGGTGGAGTACACACGAAAGGGGTGAATGCGGAAGGTAAGGCTGTTGATTTTTATGTAGAGGCGCAAGATTATTATCACAATCTATATAACAACAAGACTTTTGACCCTTACATCTATGATTTAACTTTTGTTAAACTTAGAGAATTAGCCTTAGGGTATAATTTGCCTGTAAAGAAATTGGGAATGAATAAATATTTTCAATCTGTTAATGTTTCTTTAACAGCTAGAAATCCAATACTTATTTATGCGACAACAAAAGACTTTGATCCATCTGAGATCTCTGCGGTGAGTGGTGAAACAGGACAGTGGCCTGGATCTCGTGGATATGGTGTCAATATTAGATTTGGGTTTTAATT
Source organism: uncultured Cytophagaceae bacterium (assembly GCA_903933935.1). Classification (GTDB taxonomy): domain Bacteria; phylum Bacteroidota; class Bacteroidia; order Cytophagales; family Spirosomataceae; genus Aquirufa. The sequence goes on along the minus strand of CAIZMB010000185.1, from coordinate 7,550 downwards.
AAAGTTAAATTTTAAAGACATGAAAAAGAAAATCATATTTATATTCTCTACCCTAATCTTATTAAGTTTAGGTGGATGCCAAAAATTGGATGACTTTGGTGATACTAACGTAAATCCAGCAGCTACTTCTGAGCCTACGATGTCCGCTTTATTAGCGAACGTTCAAGCGGGTTTAGGGGGTTATGCCGCTTCTACTCGACCAGGATTATATGGTCAGTACTTCTCGGAAACGCAATACACAGATGCGTCTCTTTACTCGTTGCCACAGATCGAGTTTTCAGGTGAGTACGCAGGTCCTCTAATGGATTTGCAGATTATTGTAGACCGTAAGGAGAGTAATAACATGGTGCAAATCGCTAAGATATTGCAACAGTATATCTTCTGGACGATCACGGATCGTTGGGGTGATGTGCCATATTCTCAGGCTTTATTAGGGGTTAAAAATGCTAATCCTAAATATGACCGCCAAGAGGATATCTACAAAGGGATGATTGATGCATTGACCAAGGCTGCTGGTGCATTCGATGCTTCCGCGGTAAAAGGCGATTTAATTTATGCCGGTGATGTGACGAAATGGAAACGTGCGGCTAACTCATTACGTATGTTGATGTCCTTGCAATTATCCAAAAGATTCCCTGCAGCGGGTGGCTATGCGGCGACTCAGTTTGCTGCGGCTTTGAATGATCCAGCTGGATACATTCAGAATAATACTCAGAATATGACTTTGAATTATCCGGGTGGTAACTTTAAGTCTACTTGGTTTGCTTTATACAATGGTCGTAAAGATTATGGTGAAAGTAAGACCATGACTGATTTAATGGGATCATTAAATGATGGACGTCAAAAAGCATTTGGTGGTGCGACGCAAGACCAGGCGGCTGGTAATGCATTAGAATCATCTAATGTGGGAGTTCCTTTCGGTTTAGTTCGTGCAAAAGTGGAGGCATTCACTTCCGCTAATTCTAATTGGGCTCGTATATTACGTGGTGATTTCCGTAAGGAAAATGGCAGTATCGTTGTGATTTCAGCTGGCCAAATAGCTTTAGCAAGAGCGGAAGCGGCTAATTATGGTTGGACTTCTGAATCTTTACCTACTGCGTATAGTTTAGGTATCGCTTTATCGTATGAGCAATGGGGTCTTAAAGTAGCGACTGACTATTTAGGTCAGGCTTCGGTCGCTTTAGATGCTCCAGGTGCGGCGGGTAATTTGAAGAAAATAGCAACTCAACGATATATCGCACACTATCCTGATGGTATGCAGGCTTGGAATATTTGGAGAAAGACAGGATTTCCTGAGTTAACTCCGGCGCCAGATGCAACGAATGCTTCTAAGCAAATTCCTAGAAGATATACGTATGGTTCGACTGAGTTTACGTCGAATAAAGCAAATGCGGAAGCTGCTGTTGCTGCATTAACAGGCGGAGATACTCAAGATGCTAAAGTGTGGTGGAATAATTAATTATTCGCCTTTATATCATTTTAAAATATTATACATATGAAAAAGATAAAAATAATCCTTTCTCTGATGTTCTTGGGAGCATTTGTGATGCAATCTTGTATCAAGGATGATGTGGTTGAATTAGGAGATACTGGTTCAGTATTTGTTAAAATCAACGATGGCCCTACGAAGGCTTTGTATTATGAGCCATTTACGACTAAGAAAAATGTAGTAGTCTTTAATGTTCGTAGGGATGTGAATTCTCCGGCAGAATTAGCTAAAGCGGCTACGGTTTCGATTATAGATGCACCTGAGTTGGTTGCTGCTTATAATAAGGAGAATGATGAAAGCTTTGAAGCATTGCCGACTTCCATTTTTACTTATGTAACAGATCCTTCGGTGACCAAATCGGGGAATAAGTTTACGGTAAATTTTGCGCCAAATGAGTTTGCGAAGAATATTGAAATCAGCTTAGATGGTTCTAAGTGGGATTTATCGAAAAAATTCGCGATTGGTTATAAGGTTTCAGAAGCTCCAGGGGCTAAAATTTCTAGTGCTCAAAAGCAAATTGTCACATTGATCAGTTTGAAGAATAAGTATGACGGAGTTTATTTGTTGACCGGTGCACATAACCGTGTTCCTTATAACTTCCCTTACAAAACAGTTGTTTATATGATGACGGCGGGTGCTAATTCAGTGATTTATTATTGGCCAGATGCAGGATCGTATGGTCACCCGATTGGTTTGGGTCCAGATCCGGAAAATGATTTGAGCTGGTATGGTCCTGCTATATCTCCAGTCGTTGAATTTGATCCAAATACGGATGAAGTAGCTCGTGTATTCAATAATCCACCAAATGCAACTGTCATTACTAAGTTTACTTTAGCCGGTGTAGCTAACTCAAACCGCTATGATGCGGCTACGAAGAAAATGTATATTAGTTGGAATTACAATGGTAATCCACTTCGTGCCTTCGTGGATACCTTGACTTACATTAAGCCGAGGCAGTAATATTGATTATTTTATGTTGAAAAAAGGCAGCGAATTCGCTGCCTTTTTTATTTTATCATCTCTTGGATTCAACCTTTTTTTTAAAATATAAAAAATCAAAGATTGAATTAAACTTCATGACGTTTTCGTTTGAAAAGGCAGATATATTTATCTGTTAACTTGAAAAAATACAAAATTTAAGATTCTTGATTTTTAATTTTTGCATTTTTCTGATTAAATAGGCTATTTTTTTTTCATTCTTTTTTTGTCTACTATAGAAAAATTTATAATTTTAGGAACTTTAAAATTATTTTTTCATTAAATAAACTAATCAACATGAAAAAACTCTTACTCGTATGGGTATTAGTGATGGCTGCATTCAGTTCATCTCTAGCTCAAACAAGGCAAGTAACTGGAAAGGTTACTTCTTCTGAGGATGGTTCAGCTCTTCCGGGAGTTAGTGTCAGCCTAAAAGGTACCGCTCGTGGTACTACGTCATCATCTGACGGTTCTTACAAAATTATGGTAAGTAATTCAGATGCGCTCGTTTTTAGTTTTGTTGGCTATAAGCCTCAAACAATTAATGTAGGATCTCAATCCATGATCAATGTTACTTTGGCTTCAGATGCGTCTGAGTTAAACGAAGTGATTGTAACTGCATTAGGTTTAACTCGTACTAAGAATTCATTGCCTTATGCTGCTCAGCAGATCAAAGGAGATGAACTTACTCGGGTTCGTTCAGGTAACGCATTTTCACAACTTTCTGGTAAAGTATCGGGTGTGCAGATTACACAGGGTAATGCGATCGGTGGATCTACTAACGTAGTAATCCGTGGTTCTAAGTCCTTGACTGGTAATAACCAAGCTTTATTTGTTGTGGATGGTGTTCCTATTGATAACTCAGTAACAAACACTTCTAATCAACGTACAGGTCGTGGTGGTTATGATTATGGTAATGCAGCTGCGGATATTAACCCAGACGATATTGAAACGATGACTGTATTGAAAGGTGCTGCGGCTACAGCTCTTTACGGTTCCCGTGCTTCTAATGGGGTGATCATGATCACTTCTAAAAAAGCGAAGAAAGGTTTAGGTTTAACCATCAATACAGGTTTATCAGTAGGTACTATTGATCGCACTACTTTTCCTAAATATCAAAATCAATATGGTGCAGGTTATTCGGATCCATATCAAAAAGATGGTTTCTTCTTTTTCGATGCAAATGGAGATGGGAAAGATGATTTAGTTGTTCCCACTTCTGAAGATGCTTCCTATGGAACGAAGTTTGATCCTAGCTTAATGGTTTACCACTGGGATGCTTTTGATCCAGCGGGTCCTAACTACTTAAAAGCAAAGCCTTGGGTTGCTGCGGCAAATACTCCTGAAAAATTCTACGAAACGGCTATTTCAAATAACACAAACATCTCTTTAGATGGAGCGACTGATAAAGGTAGTTTCAAATTAGGATTTACGCGGAACGAAGATCGTGGAACTTTACCTAACTCTAAGGTTACTAAGAATATAATGAACCTTTCAGGTACTTATGCTATTTCTCCTAAATTAACTGCATCTGCTTCGGCTAACGTGTCAGTGGTAGCAGGTTTAGGTCGTTATGGTACAGGGTATGATGGATTGAACGTGAATCAAAACTTCCGTCAGTGGTATCAAACCAACGTTGATATTTATGAGCAACGCGATGCGTATTTCCGTAACCAGAAAAACGTAACATGGAACTGGTCTGATCCTTCTTCAGCAGCAGGATTAAAACCTATCTACACAGATAATTACTATTGGACTCGTTACCAAAACAATGAGAATGATACTCGTACACGTGTGTTTGGAAATGCGATGTTAAACTACAAAGCAACTGATTTCTTAAACATTATGGGTCGTATCACGATGGATACCTATGATGAATTCCAAGAGGAGCGCATTGCTGTAGGTTCTACTGATATTCCAGAGTATTCACGTTATGATCGTCACTTTGAGGAAATCAACTATGATTTAATCGCGAATTTTGACAAAAACCTAACGAAGGATTTAAACTTAAAAGCATTAGCTGGTTTGAACTTACGTAAGTCTTTGAACCGTTCGATTTATGCGATTACAAATGGTGGTCTAATCGTTCCAGGTTTATATTCCATTGCTAACTCGAAAGGAACTGTTTCAGCTCCATCTGAATCATACAATCCTCGTGAAGTATTCGGTTTATTCGGTGGTGCTACGTTAACCTACAAAGATTTCTTAACATTAGACGGAACAGTTCGTCAAGATAAGTCATCTACGTTACCGGTAGCTAACAATGCTTATTTGTATTATGCAGGTTCGGCGAGTTGGTTATTCTCTCACCACATCGAAGATTTACCTTGGTTAACTTCAGGTAAAATTCGTGCAAACTATGCAACAGTAGGAAATGATGCACCTTGGGGATCCATCTCGAATGTGTATGATCAGCCAGCTCCTTTTGGTTCTACTATTTTATTCTCAGTTCCTGGAACACAGAACAATCCTAGTTTGAAACCAGAGCAAACTATTTCGAAAGAGATCGGTTTAGAAATGTCGTTTTTACAAAATCGTTTAGGTTTTGATTTGACTTACTATCAAACAAATACATTGGATCAAATTATGCCTGCGTCTGTTACGACAGCAACGGGTTACAATTCGACCTATGTAAATGCGGGTAACATCGAAAACAACGGTATTGAATTAAGCGTTTATGGTTCTCCTATTAAGACTCCAGATTTCGCTTGGAATGTAAATGTTAACTTCACTCGTAACCGCAATAAAGTATTGAGCCTTTATAATGAAAGCTTAAACTTACAATTGGCATCTTTTCAAGGGGGTGTTACGTTAAATGCGACAGTTGGTGAGCCTTATGGTATCTTAAAAGGTAGAACTTGGAAGTATGTGAATGGCGAAAAATTAGTGAAATCAAATGGCCGTTACGATATGACTACAACGACTACCAATGTGATCGGTAATGTTAATCCTAACTGGATCGGAGGTATTAATAACTCGTTCCGTTACAAGAATGTTACATTAAGTTTCTTAGTCGATGTGAAGTCTGGTGGTTCAGTATTCTCGTTAGATCAGTATTATGGTGCTGCAACGGGTGTATTAGCCGAATCAGCTTTATTGAATGACAAAGGAAATCCTTCTCGTTCTACAATCGCTGAAGGTGGTGGTATCATTATGCCAGGTGTTTTAGCGGATGGTTCGAAAAATACAAAACGTGTTGAGAATGAGTATGGAACTTATGGATATGCTTACAACCCTCAACACGAATTCGTTTACGATGCGAGCTACGTAAAATTACGTGAAGCAAACATCACTTATTCTTTACCTCGTGCAGTTGTTGCAAAGCTAGGTGGAATCAAAGGGGTAGATTTATCATTGTACGGACGTAATTTGTGGATTATTCACAAAAACATTCCTGACTCCGATCCTGAAGAGAACCTTTCTGCCGGAAACGTGCAAGGGTATCAATCAGGTGCGTATCCAACGACGCGTTCGATTGGATTCAATGTGAAATTATTGTTTTAATCATCCTTAATTATATACAGATGAAAAGAATATTTTTAGTTTTTGTACCGCTTTTGTTTATTGCATCAGCTTGTACGGAGGATTTAGCGTCCTTAAATGTTGAGACTAAGAAGCCTGCTGCAATTCCAGCACCTACTTTGTTCTCTAATGCAGTTAAGTCTCTAGCAGGAAACTTAGCTACTGCGAGTGTGAACACAAACGTGTTCCGTTTTACCACTAGTCAATGGGCTATGGCGGTATATCAAGATGAGGCTCAATATGATTTCGCTACACGTGCAATCCCTAATACTTGGTGGAATGCAATGTACCGTGACGTTTTGGCTGACTTACGTGAGTCATCTCGTTTAATTGGCGCAGATGCTTCTTTACTTCCAAAAGAGAAAGCGAATAAATTAGCTATTTTGGATATTATGGAAGTATACACCTTCGGTATTTTAGTGAATACTTTCGGTAATATTCCTTACAAAGAAGCGCTTAATGCAGCTATTTTATTCCCTAAATACGATGATGCTAAAACGGTTTCAGCCGATTTGATCACTCGTTTAAATGCGGATATTGCAAAACTTGATGCGAATGCTTCTGGATTTACATCATCTGAGGATGTTGTATATAAAGGATCCGTTAGCAAATGGGTTAAGTTTGCTAATACCTTGCGTATGAAATTAGCGATGATTGTAGCAGACGAAAATGCAAGTGCTGCAAAATCAGCAGTTGAGGCTTCTGACGCTGGTGCAATTAATGCAGCTTCTGATAATGGTTTATTTACTTACTTATCAGCTTCTCCGAATCAAAACCCGTTGCACGTAGATATCGTGTTGGGTGGTCGTCAAGATTACATCGCTGCAAGAGATTTGATGGTTAAATTAGCGGATTGGAATGATCCACGTAAAACAGCTTATTTCTCCGCAAACAATGCAGGTAACTACGCGGGTGGTGTAGTAGGAAAGGTAAATACGTATGTTGATTTTTCTCGCGCAGGTGCTAAGGTAATTGCTGCTGATGCTCCATATGTGTTAGCTGATTATGTTGAAACTGAATTCTTACGTGCTGAGGCAAAAGAAAGAGGATTTAATGTAGCAGGTACTGCCGAGCAACACTATAATAATGCGATTACTGCCTCAATTATCTATTGGGGAGGTACTCCTGCGCAAGCAGCCGCATATTTAGAGCAACCTAATGTGGCTTATGCTACTGCTGCAGGAAACTGGAAGCAAAAGATTGGTACACAAAAATGGATTGCTTCATACAACCGGTCATATGAGACTTGGACTGAGTTACGTCGTTTAGATTATCCTGTAATTACAGCGCCAGTAAACGCTAAGTCAGGATTCCCTAATCGTTTAACTTATCCTAATACAGAGCAAACTTTAAATGGAACTTCTTACACTGCGGCGGCTTCTGCCATCGGTGGTGATGTAGTAACAACTAAATTGTTCTGGGATAAAAATTAATTTATTGGCTATTTATAGCAAAATTAAATTTTACAAAAAGGCGACTCGATTGGGTCGCCTTTTTGTATTTTTCCATTATCGAATATTAAGTTTCTGTAAACAATTTGTATTGTTGTTTTGTTAATACC
>CAIZMB010000184.1 GCA_903933935.1 uncultured Cytophagaceae bacterium | reverse complement strand
GAAAATGATCTTTAAAATATTTTTGAGTTCCAAGCAATCCAGAATTAACGAAATTCATTTGAGACCACAAGTCCATCGTAGAATTTTCAAGAGGAGTACCCGTCATCACTAAGCGATATTTGGCGTTCAATTTTTGAACTGCCTTGGTAATATTAGCTTGCGGATTTTTTATGGCTTGAGACTCATCCAAAATCACGTAGCTAAATTCTTGTTTTTCAAACCAATCAATATCAGATCGAACTAATCCAAAAGAGCATAAAATCAAATCAGTCTTTTTTACTTGGGCTTGCAACTTTTCTCTTTGGGGGCCACTGTACACTAGAACCCGTAATTGCGGTGTAAATTTCTTAGCCTCCATCTCCCAGTTGTACAAAAGAGACGTAGGCATTACTAATAAGGTTGGCAATACTTCCCCCTGCTCCTTCAAACTTTGCAATAAACAAAGGGTCTGAATCGTTTTTCCCAAACCCATATCATCCGCAAGACAAGCACCCAAGCCAGCATTTTGCCTTGTGCGCATCCACCTGTAACCATCTAATTGGTAAGGCCTTAAGGTTCCTCTAAAGTTTTTAGGCACAGGAAAATCCTTAGATTGGAGGCTTAAATCGGCAACGGTCTTGCTTCTAAGCGAAGTTTTAATTAGATCCTGATCTTCCCATTCTTGCACCAATTGAAAATGTTGGCGTTTCAAATAAACCCCCTCTTCCCCAGGTCTAGTTTCCGAGAAATAGAATAGGTCTTGATAATCGTGAAACCAGTTGTCAGGAATAATGGCAATAGACCCATCAGGCAAATGAAATTCTTTTTTCTTCGCAAGTATGAGTTGGCGTATTTTTAAAAATGGAATTTGAAATGTCCCAAAAGAAATAACAGCTTGAATATCAAACCAGTCTAATTTTTCTCCAATCCTTATCTTAATTTCCGGCTTACCTAAAAAATAACGAGGCGCCTGACCATCCCCTCTAAATTGAACCAAGTAACCTGCTTGATCTAAATCTTGTTTATGCTCGGTAAGCCACTGAACCGCATCAGAGCGTGAAATTGACGTGCGGCCATCATGCTCCAGCGGCAATCCAATTGACTTCAAGTATTGAAATGCTCTCTTTTCTTTAGTCAGAGATCGCATGATTTTTTGAAAGGCATAACTTTCGCCTTTTTTCTCAAATAAAACATTAGCCTCCGCAGATAAGCCATCCCATGGAAAGCGATTATTTCCATATTGAAACGATAAAACAAAATTCCAACGATCTGCAGCGACTAAAGCAGCCGCTTTTTTAGCCGCCGACTTCTCCTCCTCATCTAATCTAGGGGTAATTGGTCCATAGGTCAACAAAAATTGGCAATTTTTCTCTGTATTAATTACCTCAAAACCTTTGGCATAAATCGGATACCTAGCAACCATTGCCTTCACAAATTTGCGAAAATAGTCTTCCTCCATATTTTTCGGGATGACTACAAATTTTTTATTCAAAAAAGCGCGAAGCTTTTTGCCTTCTAATAAGGGTTTGAAATGATACAGCTTTTGATTCAATAACATCCATGCTGGCTCATCACATAGAATCATGGCGTCCTTATATTGGAATTCCAACTTAGCACCGAGATACTTCAGAGTAGGGAAATAATGTGTATTTTCCTCATTACGCATGAAGTGAAATAATACCTCTACTGGCTCGGATTGAATTTCAATGGATTGACGCATTGGATTCCCATCATTTCCCATGATAAACAAAGTTTTATCAGGGCAAATGAGATCAAATATTTGAGCTCTACGCTTTTCAATGACCGACTGAACAGCTTCTTGAATTTCTTTTTCACCTTTCTCCGCATCAAACGTTTTTAAATAAAACTCCTCAATGGTCTTTCGTTTGGATGTATTAAATTTTTCAAAAATAGCAGCAGGCTTCATTCCCTCAATCAATTTAACTGCCGCCTCATCACGCTCATCAAGTCCATGCGCAAACTCATGAAAATTACGCACCGTTAACGTTTGGTATTCCCATGTCAATTGGCCCTTCTCATTCAATTGTACAACAAATACCTCGAATAAATATCCGAGGAATTCATGAGACAAAATAGAATAAACTACCCGAAAAGGTTTACTGGGTGAGATCTTCATGTATTCATTTATAACACAAACTCTTGAGTTTTATGAGTAAAACCTTCAAAAATAAGGGTTTATATTTAAATACTAGAAAAAATAGAGTAAAATATCAAAAAATCACAAATTAGATTTTTATGAGTTTGATACAGGTCCAGTGATTTTTTTCTGTTTGAGTGATAAAAGCAAGTCCATTTTCAGTAGCCGATTTCAAAATCAGTGGCACATCCTCTGCATAAAACCCACTTAAAAGTAACAGGCCACCGTCAACTATCCTTTCAGAATACTCATGCATTTCAGCTAATAAAATGTTGCGGTTGATGTTGGCCAACAACACATCATATTTTTTCAATGATTCGTTGATGATAGTGCCCTCCACAAAAATGATGTCTTCACATTGGTTTAATCCCGCATTTTCAATTGAATTTTCGATAGACCAAGGATCAATGTCAAATCCTTTTACCTCTTGCGCCCCTAGTTTAGTGGCCACTAGGGCGAGAATACCTGTCCCCGTTCCGGCGTCTAAAACCGATTTCCCTTGTAGGTCAATCTCAAATAAAGCCTGAGTCATTAAAAAAGTTGTCTCATGATGTCCAGTCCCAAAAGACATTTTAGGATTAATGACAATCTCCATTGCATACCCCGGTTCTGATTCATGAAAATTAGCCCGAATAAATACTTGATTTGAAATTCGAATGGGATCGTAATTTGACTCCCATACTGCGTTCCAATTTTGCTTTTCGATTTCATTTATTTGAAAAGAAATAGGACCCAAAGCCTCATATCTTGTAATGACTTCCTTAAAATGTGCTAAATTAAATAAATTGGTTTGACAATAGGCGATCAAACCAGTATCCGAATCTTCAAAAATATCAAAATGTATTTCCCCCAATTCCGCCAACAAAATATCCACTTGTTCCGGCGAAGCCGAAATTATTACTTGTTGGGTCGTCATAAATTTTTATTATTTATCCGGTGTTGGTCCCGGATCTTTTTTGCCAAAAACGGAAATGTTGACATAACGCTTTGGCTGAAGCCTTACATCCATTAATAATTTGTCTAAATCTAAAAGAGCCTTATTTAAACTCACATATAAGCTATCATTCATCAATAGCTTACCAGCAGTTCCTTGGCCATTTTCTAATTTAGAAACAATCTTTTGAAGCGAATTAACTGCTTTATTCGCTGAATTCAAGGTCTCGCCAATTTTAATAGCTTGCAACGAATCAGCGATGGTATTGAACTTAGTTAGCAATGGTTTTAATTGCTTTTCAGTTTCCACTAAACTGACCGACAATGCACGCATGTTGCCAGTAATTTGATTGATGTTTGCCTTATTCTCCGTCACCAAATCAGTAACAGAGCCATTGATATTAACAACGGCCTTATTTGAATTTTTCAACAAAGCATCTAGATAAGTCCCTGTGTTATCGAATTTCTTACTGATTTGACGAAATGAAATCAACAATGAATCTGCATTGGAAATTACCGGAAGTGCTCGCTCTTTTAATAAAGACGTTAACCCTTTCTCATTCATAGCGGAAATGAATGCCCCTTCAGGTAAAGTACCGCTTCCTAATAGTTCAAGACGGATTATTTTACCTCCTAACAAAGCTCCATCAGAAAGAATCGCAATCGATTTATCAGGAACTAAAAGTGATTTATTCAGTCGTAACTCTACTAAAATTTTATTCCCCTTATCAGGAACCAAGGATACCTTTTTAACTTTGCCAACCTCCACTCCATTCACCATCACTTGGTTAGAAGCCATCAAGCCATCCACATTATCGTATTGAACATAATAGGTTTTTGAAGATGAAAAAATATCATTTCCTTTCAAAAAGTTAAATCCAAAATAGAGAATCAAAAACGCCATAAGCGCCAAAAACCCCACCTTAAGTTCGTTGTTCTTCAACATATTGGCTATCGTTCGATTTCTTCTTTATACTGCTTAAAAGCCTTTGCTATCCCTTCGGCAACTTCCTTTTGCCCTTTTTCAGAGGCTAAATAGTTTTCTTCTTCTGGATTGGTTAAAAATCCTGTTTCAATCAAAACACTAGGCATCGCTGTTCTCCATATGACTAAAAATCCTGCTTGTTTAACTCCAAAACTCTTTCTTTGGT
>CAIZMB010000183.1 GCA_903933935.1 uncultured Cytophagaceae bacterium | reverse complement strand
ATATTTCGATAAACCCAATTAAGACTTAATTTTCTAAAGGACATAAAAACTGTAAACGTTTAATATACCCTATAAAGCAGTACAGAACACAGATATACTCAAAGAATTCTAAAATTAATTCTATTAAACAGAAAAAGATTTATTTACCAGCCCCTCTTTCATGACGCGAAGCGCTCCAAAAATTAAATTATAAACCGACTGCGCATTAATATTCATTTTTTCACTAATTTGATCTGTATCCAAATTTTTATAAAACTTCAATTGAATAGCCTCTCGTTGGCGTTTACTTAATAAATGTAAACTATTCGAAACTTTAACATTCAATTCTAACTGAGCTTCATTTAATATTAAAACAGATTCTTGAGATGGTAAATCTTCAACATAATCCCTTGTATAATTAACATGATGATTAAATGATTTTAAATTTCCATCGATATGGCGAATTAATTTCCGTTTAATCGATGCCATCAAATAAAATTTGACACTGGTCGTGGGTCCTAGATTGGAATGATTTTTCCATAGCTCAACAAATAAATCATGAAGGCAATCTTTAATCAAATCTTTGTCACTCGTAATTCCTACCGAATAAGAATAAAGTGGATTAATAAACATTTGATATAATTTTGAAAATGCTTCGTGACTACCCCCTCGAAGCTCGTCCCATAATTCAATCTCATTGATACTATTTTTCATCGATTTTTATAAATTGTATTTATCAAACATTTTAATTATTTGATAATATTAGAGCGCTTCAATATACTCAAGGCAATTATTATAAATCAAAGAAAATCTATAATTTTTTACCGTAAACGTTACCGTAAACGTTTACATTTTTTTATTCGCAATATTCCAACCATATTTAAGTCAAAAAATAACCAAATAACATTTTTACCAAGCTTATTATTTATTGTACTAATTTGATAAAATACAACTAATCCCTTTATGAAAAAATTAAATACCTTAGATGCGACCATGCTAGTCATGGGATCCATGATAGGTTCCGGCATATTTTTAGTGAGTGCAGAAGTTGGCCGCCAACTAACCTCCCCCATCGCCTGGATTATGACCTGGATTCTGACCAGTTTTGTGACCATCACAGGGGCGTATGCCTATGGAAAATTGTCAACGGTATTTCCAAAAACAGGTGGCCAATATATTTACTTAAAAGAATCATACAATCCAATGATTGGCTTTCTGTTCGGATGGACCACATTTTTAGTCATTCAAACGGGAACTATTGCCGCCGTTGCGGTCGCTTTTGCCAAGTATACCGGAATTTTACTACCTGAATTAATCAATGACGTTCCTTTAGTAGGAAATTATATTACAAGCCAACAAATTTTAGCTGCCATTTTAATAGCAACATTAACCTTTGTGAATCTTAGAGGCATATCATTTGCCTCTTTAGTTCAAAATGTTTTTACCATCACTAAAATTGGTGCCATCGTTATCCTCGTTATTATAGGAGTCTATGTTGGCATTTCAAATGACTGGGTGCATTTCGATCAATTTTTCAAAGAAACCCAAACCTATAACGCAACAACAAACACATTTGAAAATATCAGTATTTGGCAATTTGGCAGCTTATTTGGTGTAGCCATGATCGGTCCTTTATTCTCCTCATCAGCTTGGAACAATGTAACGTTTGCTAGTGCCGATTTTGAAGACCCTAAAAAAACAATTGCCAAAGGTTTGGTCTATGGAGCAGGCCTTGTATGCTTGTTATACATCTTAACTAACATTGCCTATTTAGGTATACTACCCTTAGAAGGTAATCCAAATGGCGATAGCCCCTACTTAAGAGGCATTATGTTTGCAAGCCAGGATCGGCTAGGTTCTGCTGCTTTACAAGCAGTATTAGGCACAATTGGAGCTACTGTCATGGCCATATTAATTATGATTTCCACCTTTGGATGTAATAATGGAATCATTTTAGCCGGAGGTCGTTTATTTCAAGCGATGGCAAACGATCGTTTGTTTTTCCAAAAAGCAGCGGAAACAAATAAAAATGGTGTACCTGCCAACTCACTATTCATTCAAGGAATTTGGGCGATCGCATTATGCTTTTCAGGATCTTATGGAACGCTGTTAGACTTTACGGTATTTGCAATCTTAATCTTTTATTTCCTAACAGTTGCATCCGTGTTTAAAACCAAAATTATGGGGGCCCAACTTCCTATCAATCAAAAAATCATCTTTTCGATTTATTTAATTTGCTTACTATTTTTAGCTGGAAATTTACTTTGGGTAAAAACAATATCATCCACCATAGGCTTAATTATCGTCCTAATAGGAATCCCATTTTATTACATCATGAAAAAAAATCAAAGAATATGATTAGTCTTTAACCATTCAGCCAAACGATCGAACCACAATTCTTTTGTGGTTTTATTGTTTAAACCAAATCCATGACCTCCTTTAGCATATACGTGTAAATCAGCCGCGACATTATTTTCGGTTAGCTTTTCAACATATAACAAGGAATTTTTAATGGGCACTGCTTTGTCGTCAGCTGCATGCACCATAAAAGCTTTAGGCGTGTAATCCGTAATTTGCTCTTCGTTCGAAAACAAGTGAATCAATTCCTCTGAAGGCTTTTTACCAAGCAAATTAAGTGATGAGCCCGAATGACCAAATGGCCTAAAACTTATCACAGGGTATAATAATATTTGAAAATCAGGTCTAAGGTTAATGCCATCATCCACTCCAGTATAATCTTTTTCAAAGTGGGTAGCTGCAGAAGCTGCCAAATGCCCTCCAGCAGAAAAGCCCATAATACCTATCTTACCTACATCTATACCCCATTTATTTGCATTTTTTCTAACCAAACGAATGGCTTGCTGGGCATCTTGCAAAGGAGCAATTTTACGATCTACCTGCCGAGTAGAATCAGGGATGCGGTAATATAATACCAATGCATGAATGCCTAATTCATTAAATTTCTTTGCGATATCAGTCCCTTCATGCGTTGAAGCTAAAATTTTATACCCACCACCTGGACAAATAACAACACAAGGTTTCTGAGTTTTACCACCTTTGGCTTCAAAAAACTCATAGGTTGGAATACTCACATTTGATTTACGTTCAATCCCACCCGTAACTTCACTCTTTTGTAGATTGGGTCCATCTATATAATTCGGGATCGCTCCAGGATATAAAGCCTGAACATCTTGTGCATTTAGTTCATTCATAGCAATGGTAGAAAAGGAAAAACAAAGAAAATAGATGACATGTTTCATATTAAGAAGGTTTAGATTTATCAGTCGTGATTAAAACGACTGCCAATAGTATAAAAAAACTAGCTAAAATTAAAATTTTATGTAATTCTTCCTGTAAAATCAAATTACCTAAGATTAAAGCAATTAATGGGTTTACATAGGTATAAGTCGCTACCAATGTGGCATCTAATTCCTTAGATAGATAGCCAAAAAGAGAATAACCCAGCATAGAACCAATGAGTCCAAGATATAAAAAAACATAAAAAGCTTTCAAGGGAATTTCAGATAAAACGATGTGTTGATAATCTCCTTTCAATGTACTAATGAGAAAAACAATTAAGCCGCCTGTCAACATTTGAATCGAACATACTTGAGTAAAATGATAAGAATTAGCTTGAGTATATTGAATGCGAAAAACGCCTATATTCCAACCAATGACTGCCACAGACAAGTAAAAAATACCTTTAAAGAACTCCATTTCCATTCCAGGGATAGCTAATTTTTTTTGACTGACCATAATTCCAATCCCAATCAAACCCAATAAAGTGCCTAATAATTTTCGTTGGGTAGGTTTTCTACCGCTTAACCAAAAGAAAAAGACAAGCAACAAAGGCCCTAAAGCCATAAATACCGAAGAAAATCCAGAAGGTACAATAGAACCCGCCATCGCCATAAAGCCATTCCCTAAACAAATTAATAAAACACCAGCTTGTAGATGAATGGATAGATGCTTCCAGGGCATCTCAACCCAATGTCGGCCTAAGATGGACCAAATAAGCAACAAGATTCCAGCAAATGTATTTCGAGAAAAAGTGATGACTAATGGAGGAAAATAAGACAACAGAATACGAACACTTAAAAAAGTGGAACCCCAAATCAAATACAATAATCCCAATGAGATTAAAGCAGCCGCCGGAATTTTTATCTTGGGGCTCATATTAAGTGAGTAAATCAGGACGACGCTTTTGGGTTCTTAAGACGGATTGCTCATGTCGCCAAGCATCTATATTTCGGTCATGTCCAGAAAGCAACACATCAGGTACACTTTGGCCATTAAATTCAGAAGGACGGGTGTAAACAGGAGGAGCCAACAAACCATCCTGGAATGAGTCGGTTAAAGCGGAACTTTCATCTCCTAATGCACCTGGTAACAATCGTATAATTGCATCGGCACAAACTGCTGCTGCTAATTCTCCGCCCGAAAGGACATAATCGCCAATGGAAACCTCGCGAGTAACATACTTATCTCGTACACGCTCATCAATACCTTTATAATGCCCACAAATGAAAATCATATTCGTATTTAAGCTCAATTGATTGGCTAATCCTTGTTTTAAGAGTTGGCCATCAGGCGTAAAAAAAATAACATCGTCATAT
>CAIZMB010000182.1 GCA_903933935.1 uncultured Cytophagaceae bacterium | reverse complement strand
CTAGTTTATTTTTCATTATTTCGGCTTAATTATTTCATCCGTCACGGATAAGCCCGACAGTATTTCTATTTTTTGAAAATCTTTTAAGCCTGTTTTAACTACCTTTTTATCTCCATTCGCTAAGGTTGCTATGGAATCTGCAATCAAATAATTTCTAGGAATTAATAAGCCTTTCTCTTTCGTACGTAAAATAATATTTGCCTCAAATGTCATCCGTGGGTACAATTTGCCAGGTGCTTTTATGAATTTTGCTTCTACCAAAAATGTTTTACTTCGCTCATTCATGATGGGCGATATTTTAGTAATTTTTGCTTCAAAAACTTCATTTTTATAGCTATCTAGTGTGATAACCACGGGCATTTCTTGATTTATTTTAAATATGTCATTCTCATCTACCTGCATCTCCAGAATATAAGCGTTTGGATTTCCTATGATGGCAATGGGTGTTTGAGGGCCTACAATCTCGCCTTTGTTTTTCAATATTGAGAAAACAACGCCAGATGTTTTGCTCTTTAGTGTATAATCTTGCTGCATGGAACTTGAAAATTCTAGATTTTTTTTCGATTGTGCAGCACTGAAATCAATTTGTCTTTTTAAATCTTTGTATTTCTGAATGGCAGATAAATAATTACTTCTTGAATTCTCGAAGTTTAATTCCTTTTGCTCTAAATCGATACGTGTTCCAATCTGCTGACCCCACAAGGATTTTTGTCTTGCATACAGGCTAGAATCCAAATGAAATTTACTCTTTGATACATCTATAAAATTCTTGGCGTCGGTCAACTTCCCTCTGTTTTCACCCGCATCCGCAAATTTTGCAGCCAACGATGCATTTTCTGTATTGATCTTTTGAGCCTGATTTGAGATACTCATGAGTGCAGTGCCCACCTGAACGGAATCACCTTCTTTGACAAATATTTGATCAATCACTCCATTGACCGTTACAAACGCTTGATATTGATCTAGGCTTTTTAATGAGCCCGATGCATAAATAGATTCAGTGATTTTCCCTTCTGTCGGGAAGATGGATTCTTGCTTTTTGCTGCAAGAAATTGCAAATATCAGGAGACCAATTAAAAGGGTATTTTTCATAAAGCTAAAATTAATGATAATCTCAATAAATAAAAATGATTAAATGGTCAGAATTTAAACTTATTCACTACTTGCTTGGTCCCATGAATTTACTTTTACAAATTTCTTAATCTCATATTTTACCTCATTCGTTTCGCTATTTTCAATTACATTTGTTCTCGAAAAAATAAAGAAATGAATATATCGTATTTTGATACCTATGATGAATTAAGTCAAAAGGCTGCCGAAATAATTGCTAACGACCTTAAGGTTAAAAAGAATTTGTTTTTTTGTGCGGCTACGGGTGGGTCGCCAACGGGCATGTACGCTCAAATGAGTAAAGTGAAAAAGTCTGAGCCAACCTTATTTGATCAAATGCAAGTAATGAAAATGGATGAATGGGGAATTATTCCTTCTAGTCATCCTGATTCTTGTGAGTCTTATTTACAAAAACATTTGTTGGCACCTCTGTCCATTCCCCAAGAACGATATTTAACCTTTGATCCCAACGTATCGAATCTTCCAGCTGAATGTGCGCGCGTTGAGCAGGAGATGGAGGCTATCGGTCCCATCGATATTTGTATTTTGGGTTTAGGTAAAAATGGACATATCGCATTTAATGAACCCGCCGATTATTTGCAAAGAGGATTCCATAAGGCTATTCTAGCGCCTAGTACTACCCAACATGACCCCACGTTAAATGAGGGAAAAGAGCCTGCTTTTGGACTTTGTCTAGGGTTGTCAGGGATCATGCAGTCAAAAAGAATTATTTTTTTAGTCACAGGCAAAGGCAAACAACAGGCGATCAAAATGATTTTGGAAAGAAAAATTACCACTCAGTGGCCGGCCTCATTCCTTTGGATGCATGGAAATGTAGACTGCCTGATTGATCGTAATAGTCTATAAGTCGAAAAGGGTTAATTGAATTAATGCGTCATTAAGGTTTCCTTGACTAATTGCACATGATCTGTTTGGATCAAATCAATTTTCAATTCCTTCGCTTTTGTATAGTTAGTCGTTTGATCAAAAGGTCCTAATAGGTCAGAAAAAATCCGAATCCCTTTAGAATGAATTGCGTCAACTAATTCTTTATTGAGCGCAGGCCAAGAAACATCAAATGCGTAGGGTTCTAAATTTTGAACCTTGGCAGCTATTTCTTCTTTACTTTTAAGGGCAGGCAATAATTTAGCTGTTGGATAAACTTGTTTCAAAGACATTAGAAAAGAATCGTTTCCATAATAGACACTTTCTTCGGCTAACTTGTATTTCTTTAAAATATTAATGAGCGGTTGGGCCACTACTTGTTTGCAATCCACATAAATAAATGTTTTTTTAGCATGCTTTTTATTCCATTGATGGATCAATTTGGCTGTTTCTTCTAAGGTGGGTATTTGTTCTTTGGCAAATTCCTCCCCATATCCTTTACCTGCCGAAAGCTTTTTAATTTCCTTTAAAGTAAGATTTTTTATGGGGCCTTGGCCGGAAGTGGTTCGATCTAAATTTCCATCATGTAAAATTACCAGGGCTCCGTCTGATGAGGTTCTGACATCTATTTCAATAAATTCAACATCCATTGCTAGTACTTTGCGAAAAGTAGCTAGTGTATTTTCAGGTGCATTCAAAGAATTACCTCGGTGAGCAGAAATTTTAAGGTTGTTTTCTATGGTATTTTGGGCTGAAACTTCGCCCAAAACCATAGAAAATATTAGTAAAAAAATGAAACGGGATGTTCTTGACATCCAATTAAAGATTGGATTTTTTACGTTCGCTGATAATATATTCAGAGGTACGTAACGATAAAGCCAAAATGGTCCAAGTAGCATTTTTATCCCCTTGAGAAACGAAAGGAGATGCATCTGCTAAGAATAAGTTCTTAACATCATGCGCTTGGCAATTGGAATTAACGACCGAACTTTTAGGATCATTTCCCATTCGAGCGGTTCCCACTTCATGAATAATTCTTCCTGGATCTTCTAGTCCATAGTTTTTGTCAGCCCCTGGTTTTGGACCTAGTGGTTGGCCCCCTAATTCATGAATGATTTGTTCAAAAGTCTCATGCATGTGCTTAGCTTGCTTGATCTCATAATCACTCCATTTGTAGTGGAAACGCAAAACAGGTATCCCATATTTATCCACCGTATTCGGATCAATTTCACAGTAATTATCTTCACGAGGGACAGGTTCGCCACGGCCCGCAAAACTAATGTATGAACCGTAGAAACGTCTAAAATCCTCTTTCAAAGTAGCTCCATATCCACCAGCAGCCATTTCTATTCCTTCACGTGTTCTCGCATATTTACCATTGATTCCTTCGATTCCCCAGCCAAAACCGTAGGTCGGCATGCCCATTCCTCCTCCATATTCAATGTGATACCCACGAGGGAAGTCTAATTTTTTGTTATCCAACCACCAAGGAGTATATACGTGTAATCCACTGACTCCGTCTTCATTATACGTTTTTCGATCAAATAAACTTGGGATAATGGCAGACCGTGATGCTCCCGTAGAATCGTTGATGTATTTACCAACCACACCACTCGAATTAGCGATGCCTTCTGGAAAACGTGAACTTTTTGAGTTCAATAATAAACGAGCTGTTTCTCCGGAACTTGCTGCTAGGATGACAATTTTACCTCGAACCGAATATTCGCCCATGGTTCCTGTATGTACATAAGAAACGCCGGTGGCTAAACCCGTTGCTTGGTCCGTCATAACCTCTCTCGCCATTGCAAAAGGTAATAACGTTAAATTTCCTGTGGCTAAAGCAGGTTTAACATGAACGGATGACGATGAATAATCGGCATATGCCTGACAGGCACGTCCACATTGTCCACAATAAAAACAGGATCCCCTTTCTGAGTTGATTGGCTTTGTTAAGATGGATTTCCGAGAAGGTATCGTAGGAATTCCTAAGGCCTTATTTGCTTTTAGCAACATTAATTCGTGCAACCTAGGCTTTGGAGGAGGTAAGAAAATGCCATCTGGTTCATTTCTAAGGCCTTCTACGCTACCAAAAATCCCAACTTCTCTATCTACGCGATCATAAAATGGCTTTAGGTCCTCATAGCCGATGGGCCAGTCGTCCCCTAAACCATCAATACTTTTTCTTTTAAAATCATCCGGACCAAAACGCAATGAGATTCTACCCCAGTGGTTCGTTCTTCCCCCAACCATTCGAGATCTAAACCAGTCAAATTTGGTGCCATTTTTACGCGTATAGGGCTCACCGTCTATTTCCCAACCGCCATATGCTGCATCAAAATCACCAAAAGCACGAACCGTATTAGCTCCTCTTCGTGGCGATTCGTAAGGCCATTTCAATTGAGTGATATTTTTAGGATCGGCAGGATCATAGGGTTGACCAGCTTCCAATAAACAAACTTTGGCACCCGCTTTAGCTAAAGTATATGCGGCCATTCCACCACCAGCTCCTGAACCTACAATCACTACGTCGAATACCGTTTGTTGGGATTTTATGTAAATGCTATCGTTAATCATGTTAATGTTTAGAGATTTTGTATTGAATTCAAAACTAAAAATTTATTGCTTGATTTAAAAATTTAATTTAGTGTAAGCCACTTAATTATTTTGGGCATTTAATAAATATTCTATCATGATTGTTTGAAATAAATGGCTTTTTTTTTAATTTAAAATAATATTAACGAACCTATTTTTTAAAACATACACATGATACTTTCTCGTTTTCGTTTCGTGAGCATTCTAGCTCTCATTTTTTTTGTTTCCATTCAAGGATTTGCTCAAAATAAATTAACACCAGATAAGGCGTTAAAAAGTTATATTTCAAACGGAGATGCTACGTATTCTTGGGAATTAAAGGATTCCGTAAAATTGGGCAGCTCGATGGCTTACCAATTAGTTTTAACATCTCAAAAATGGCACAATATTACCTGGCGTCATCAATTGACCATTGTAGTGCCTGCGACCATCAAATATGATGGGGCCATGTTATTTATTACGGGCGGTTCTAATAAAAATGAACAACCGAATTGGAGTACGGAGGATAAAATGTGGCCTATATTAGCGGCTATTGCCTCTAAAAATAAAGCGATTGTGGCATTAATAAAGCAAGTACCAAACCAACCGCTTTTTGATGGGAAAACAGAAGATGAATTGATTTCGTATACGCTGCATCAGTTTAAGCAGGATAAAGATTATTCTTGGCCACTTTTATTTCCAATGGTTAAAACTGCTGTTCGATCGATGGACGCAATCCAAGAGTTTTCAAGCAAAAAATTACATTACACCATTAATAATTTTGTTGTTTCGGGTGCCTCAAAAAGAGGTTGGACTACATGGTTATCCAATGCCATCGATGACAAACGAGTAAAGGCAATCGGCCCTATGGTGATTGATATGTTGAACATGCCAAAAACATTAAGTTATCAGTTGGACACCTACGGCGAGTATAGCATTCAGATTGAGGATTATGTCAAATTAGGCATTCCTCAAGGATCGGATACTCCGGATGGGAAGGCTATCACAACGATGGTGGATCCTTATTCATATCGAGATAAAATGACGGTTCCTAAAATTATATTTATCGGGACAAATGATGAATATTGGACAGCAGATGCCATCAAACATTATTACGATAAGATTCCAGGAAAAAATTTAATTCATTATGTTCCAAATGCGGGTCATGATTTGGGCGGTGGTAAGCAAGCGCTTGAAGCTTTAAGTGCCTTTTTTGCATTGACTTTGCAAGATAAAGAATACCCCGTTTGTACTTGGAATGTGGTGAAAGGAAAAGATGGGTTTGAGTTGACCGTGAATGCCGCTCCGGGCGATTTACAGGATGCCGCTATTTGGGGAACTACGTCTGCAGACCGCGATTTCCGCAATAATTTATGGTTGACCCGTCGAGTAAAACCCGAAGGCTCCGTTGTGAAATATACCATTCCTTACACCAAGAAAGGTTTCCAGGCCTTCTACATGGACTTGAAATATAAAGATCCTAACGGAGGTAGCTATACTGTAAGCACCCGCGTATTTACGACGAATACCAAAGAGGTTTTGTAGGTTAGGTAATAGGTATTAGGTAAGAGGTAATAGGTATTAGGTAAGATTAGGTAATAGGTATTAGGTAAGAGGTAATAGTATTAGGTAATAGGTATTAGGTATTAGGTAATAAGTATTAGGTAAGAGGTATAAAGTAATAGGTATTAAGTATTATGTAATATGGCTAGAATTAGATATTAAAAATATTAATTTAGTTTATAACTAAACCATAATTAACCATGCAAGCAAGTTTTTTATCAGTGGTTTTATTGCCACTGGCCCTTGCCGTCATCATGATGGGCTTGGGACTATCTTTAAAAATTGACGATTTTAAAAGAGTCTTAGTTTTCCCTAAAGCAGTATTGATCGGTCTTTTATGTCAAATGGTACTTCTACCTATTATATGTTATTTCATCGCTTCTGGTTTTGGTCTTTCTCCTGAATTAGCAGTGGGTCTCATGTTGCTTTCTGCGTCGCCTGGGGGACCTACGGCCAATCTGTATTCCCATATTGCGAAAGGGGATGTGGCTCTAAATGTCACATTAACAGCAATCAATAGCCTGATTTCTGTCTTCTCTATTACCTTCATTGTTAATTTTGCAATGGCTAGTTTTATGCAATCAGACCAAGCCATTCCCTTGCAATTTAAAAAGGTAGTCGAGGTTTGTGTAGTCGTTTTAGGACCAGTTTCCATCGGAATGATAATTCGTGCCTATGCCAGCAACTTCGCTGAAAAATTAAGCAAGCCTGTTAAAATCGCCTCTGCTTCTTTTTTAGCCTTGGTGATTATATTGACTATTATCAAAGAAAAGTCCCACATTGTTCAAGATTTCCAAGTGGTTGGTTTTCCAACACTCTTATTGAATGTCCTTAGTATGTCCATTGGTTACTATGTACCTCGCTTTTTTAATTTAGCTAAAAGTCAGGCCATCGCCATAGGTATGGAAATTGGAATTCACAATGGAACTTTGGCTATTTTTATTGCCTTAAGCGTGATTGGGAACAGCACGATGAGTATACCTGCTGTAATCTATAGTTTGATCATGTTTTTTACAGCGGCTATATTTGGGTATTTAGTCAATATGAAAAACCAAAATTAACGGATTGTATAAAGCAGCCATTAATCTCATTTACAAATAAAAAGACCGAAGAAACAATCTTCGGTCTTTTTGTTTAAACCCTAAGGAAAATGTTTTTCTTATATAAAACATACAGGAATGTCCATTTTATTCCTGTGTAGCAAATGGCTAAGGCTACGGCGTTAAAGGGATCTCCGATCAACTGCCCTAACCAGTGAAACATTCCGTCAGTCGCATATTCCCAGTCAATGATCATGCCTGATAAATAAATTAAAATGGAATTCATTCCAATTATACGGAAGAAAAAGGCCCATTTCTGATATCCTTTCACGTCAATGATGTAGTAAAATATAGAGAGTAGGACTAAGCTTATTCCGCCCACAAGCATCACAAATGAACTAGACCAAAGGTTTTTATTAATGGGGAAATCAAGATTCCAAACTAAAGCGATCGCAATAAAAATCACCCCTAG
>CAIZMB010000181.1 GCA_903933935.1 uncultured Cytophagaceae bacterium | reverse complement strand
CGATCGGAGAGGAGAATAAAGCCTTAGAAATAGCAAATACCATGGTCAAACGGAATGCAAAATCCTTGGATTATTATTTAGCGGCGGGTGTACGTTCCAATGAGCGTAATATTCAAATTGCTGCCTATGAGATGAATATAATTGTCTCTTCTTTAAAAGAATCAAAAATGCCTCCTGCTAAGTATAAGGAATTAGAAGGTATATTTAATTTCCAAATGAGTAAGATGCAGTAATAGATCTTGTGTGATATATTAGTTGATTATAAAAAGACCCAAAATTTATTAGATTTTGGGTCTTTTTTATGAAGCAATAAACTCCAATTTTAAGTAATACATTAATTTATTTCTTGGGTACCACTGGGCCTTTTCGAAGTGATTTGACTTGTATTGGCCAAGGAATCGGTTTTCCAGAACTTAAATTTGCTTTGTCTCTTGGCAAGGTTTCTGGGTCTTCGCAAGCCATGTATACCATGATGGCCGTTACAATGGCATTGCTTCGCAAATCGTCAAAGATGATTTTATCATAGGTATCTCGATTCGTATGCCAGGTATAATTAGAGTAGGACCAGCTTAAAGAGCTTAATGAAAAGCCAGGTGCGCCAACAGCCACAAAAGAGGCGAAGTCGCTGCCACCGCCACCCGGAGTACCTGGAAAGTTCGTTTTGATGGAATCTTTGATAACACTTGGGACAGCAGCCAACCAGCGTGAAATAAATTTACCTGCATGCTGATAACCTTGTCCTGAAATATTCGCTATTCTGCCCGTTCCGTTATCCTGATTAAACAAAGCTTGCAGTTTACTGACAATTTCAGGATGATCTTCCACAAATGCCCTAGAACCATTCAATCCCTGTTCTTCGCTTCCCCAATGCCCCACTAAAATGGTGCGTTTAGGATTTGGATAAACCAATTTCAAAATGCGCATGGCCTCCATCATGGTCAATGTTCCGGTCCCATTATCCGTGGCACCTTGGCCACCATCCCAAGAATCAAAATGGGCAGATAACATGACGTATTCATCCGGTTTTTCAGTTCCTTTTATTTCGGCAATTGTATTGAATGAAGGAACGATACCTAAATCTTTTGAACCTGTTTGAATGCTAATGATGGGATTATCTCCATTTTCTACTAAGCGATACAATGTTCCATAATCTTCCAACGCGATATCGACAGTAGGAATTTTTGATGTATAGGCACTGAAAATTTTATCTACACCAAAACCACTCGACCAGTTATTCGTCAAAATTCCTTTTGCTCCTGCTTTTTCTAAAATGATGGGAAGCATTCTGCTGGAATATCCTGTTTTACGGATGCGTTTTTGCCAAGCATTTGTTTGTTCGTCGCGTTCTTTTTTTAATTTTTCAAAGGATGCTGAGGTTGCAAATTGTTTCCAATTATCATCCGGTCTTCCGGTAGGTTGGTTCATTGAAATCATCACAAACTTACCCTTTGCGTTGGGTAGCCAATTGGCAAATGCCGTAGAGTCCATAACATCTGGAATGATAACGATTCCAGCTTTAATTGATTTCCCTTTCGTTGACGGGCTCCAAGCTAATTGAGTTCCTTCTAAACTTTTAACTCTAGGAGAAAGCATGTCGATATGTGTGATGCCTCGTTCCCAACCTTTCCATTCGCCAAATTTTTCGTTACGGGCGGTGATGCCCCAACTTGTATATTTCTCCACGGCCCAATCGTTGGCTTTTTTCATTTGTGGCGTACCTATAAGTCGTGGACCTATGCCATCTAATAACTCGTGAGCCATTATTTGCAGTTGGGAGTTATTATTCTCTTCCTGAACTATTTTATCTACAATCGTTTGAGCAGATAAAGCATGAACGGAAAAAATACTGAGAATCATAAATAGTTTAGCTATACTTCTAGCAGAACTTACATGTTGGGTTATATTTTTTTTCATAGAATTAAAATTAAGGAAAACCTAATACGTAAACAAAAAAGGACTCACGAATAATGCGAGTCCTTTTTTTATAGTGATTTTTTAAAATTTTGACTTCAAGAATTTAAATCCTTTGATTTACATCAAAAATCTAGGAAAACATATCCTTTACTTTATGAAAGAATCCCTTGTCGGACTTACCTGGTTGGGGTGCAAAATTTGCCGAAT
>CAIZMB010000180.1 GCA_903933935.1 uncultured Cytophagaceae bacterium | reverse complement strand
TGTTTCTTATTTCTATAGTACTTTTGAACTTCCGATAAATAAAGAGCGAAATAGCAATCAAAAATTTGAATTTTATCTATACAACTGGCCCATTTCATTGGTTTGGGATGAAGCACATAGTCGTTTACTAAAAGCGAATAGTAAGTTTGTAATTAACGAAAAGGTTGTTGGGCCTATTTTTATGAATGACTCTATCGGAGTTATTGATAAAAGCAGTTCTTTCACTATAGCGTTATTTGACATTCAAAGGCAAAAAAAATCTTTTCAATTTGGCGTCTCCACCCTTTTTGAGTATCATGAACATAACGAAAATGTTCATATTTCATTTATAAATGATGTTCTTGAATGTGCCCAAAATTTGAATATGATTGTTCATCATAAAATTAAGCGTCAAATTAGCTCAATTACATTGAAGACATATTTAAATAATTTGAATAAAATAAAATTTGAAACAAATTATATCACTATAGATCCTGAAATATCTGCAATTAAATTAATTGATAGTGCAGATTTAATTATATCTTCGCCATTTACCTCTACTGCTTTGTATGGTCGAATGCGGAATAAGCCGTCATATTATTATGACCCTACTAATTGGATTCAAAAAAATGATCCTGCTTCTCATGGTATACCAATAATTTCAGGGATAGAGGAGTTATCTCAAGTATTGAGATCCTTTAGTAATAAATAATTGGATTAATTTTTAGAAATATAAAGACTCTTATTATAATATTTTTTGAACCTAGACTTCTCTAAATTATATCGTTGATATTATTTATTCAACTTTATTAGGATCTTGATAACAAAGAATGATATTCGAAATATAACACTTTATGTTCTATCCCTTAATTAAGTTAGATAACTTTCACGGAATTACAACCATACATAATTTTTCTCCTAACAATTGGGAGGCGGAGGAATTAACCGATGTATTTCTATATATTTTTTGGTCGAATGGTGCTGAATGGGAAAATCAGCTTATAGGCCAATTAAGAAAAAATGAATCGTTAGAAATTTGTACAAAAAATTTATCTAAAGAAGTATTCATTAATAAAGTAGCATTTATTTATCCATCGAAAAATAAATTAAATGGGAATTTAAATCAACTTCCTAGTGAAAATATATATAAAACCATTGTTCCAAGTTGGAGAGCTACCATAGGTATTGAAAGTGATTTAACAAAGGTTTCCTATCAAGGTGAAATGGAACCCTTTCCTAAAAAATCCTCCTTGTTAACATTTCATCCCTTTCTTCAATACGAAAATTTTGACAATTATCTTTTGTTACTTAATTTAACAAATGAGCCTGAAATTATAGAATCGCAAATAGAGATTTACAATGGATTTAAAGGGGAACTACTCGATATTAAAACGATTAAAACAAATTCAGCAAGCTTAATTCCCTTAAACTCATATAACTTTGATAAATCTGAATTGCCATTTTTCATTAATCGGCAAACTTCAGCAATTCCTTTTGGATTTGGCTACAATAAGGATAAATCTATTATGACTTTAGAGCATACTCATCCCCCAGCGAGCCTGGTATTACATGGGAATAGAAATGCCATTCAAGGCCAAATTAAATCTAAATGGTTTAACAAATTGACTACTAATGTTTAGATACATTATGGCTGCACTTAAAATAGTATTAGGCGATAATATTTTAAGTTTATTCTCAAATTTCACCTATCTAGGTTCAGGTTTAACCAAAGTTCCCAATAATTTTAATTCAACCTTAAGTGATTTATTTTTGTGGAGAAAAGATTTAGAATGGAGCTCATATTTTGAATTATTAGATATAAATTATTTAATAAGTCCAGAAATTAAAAGTCAAATGGATCAATTTGCGACCTTGGTTTTTTTTAATCATTCTGGCGATTGGGTTTATCAGACTGAAATAAATTATTCTGCAAATGGCAGAAGTACAATAGATATAACTAAAATTTTACCCGATCACATAAACGGGTATGGAACTTTTTCTTGTTTTCATCTTAGTCAAGGTAATTTATTTGAAGAAACGGGATCCTTTATAGCAGATAGGGGTTATTGTGGTTATACAAGAAATTCAAGTGATGTTAAAAGTTATGTTCACGGAAATTTAGACGCTATTGCCTATGATGGGGAAAAGCTTGAAATGCTAGGCAATTATAATGTTCGTAATTATGAATACTTGTTACAATATGAATTCGAATGTGGGATAAACTATGAAGTTATATTGACTAACCCAACAAATAAAAAACAGGAAATTAATTTAAGATTTGAAAATCATGATCAATTGGATGAGAAGTTATCTATAGAAGTAAGAGGGTCGTATGTAAAAAGAATTTTTTTTGAAGAAGATAAAAAAGTAAGGTTAGTGGTTGAAAGTCATATGTTTATGGCTAGACCGATTATATTTAGATTTCATGAATTGTCTTTGGACGTGTTTCATGGTTAATAAGTTAAATTAAATTAATAATGGAAAGAAAAGTAGTTAATGTAGGTTATGGCAAGGTAAGAAGAGTTTCAATTGGTGAACGGCTACCTCTCGTTTTCATAGGGGGGCCTTGTGCAATTGAAAGTCGTGAGCATGCTTTTAAAATGGCTAAGGATATTGAAGTTATATGTCAAAAAATAGGTATAGATTGGATTTATAAAAGCTGCTATGATAAAGATTGCAGATCTTCTCCAACCAGCTTTCACGGGGTAGGGATTGATGAGGGGTTGAAAATTTTGTCGGACGTAAGAGACGAATTTGGTTTGCCGGTAGTATCAGATTTTTCTGATTCTACGTGGGGCCCATCAACTGGCGAGGTTTGTGATTTAGTTCAAGTCCCTGCTTATTTATGTAGGCAGACATCTATTTTGAGATCAGCGGCTAAAACAGGGAAACCTGTATTACTAAAGAAAGGCCAATTTATGAGCCCGTGGAATATGAAGAATTCTGTTAGAAAATTAGAATCTCATGGCTGCAATCAGATTATATTAGCTGATAGAGGGACATTTTTTGGGTATAATATGTTGGTAAATGATATGACTTGTTTTCCAATTATGGCTGCTACTGGCTATCCGGTTTGTTTTGACGCGGGGCATTCCATACAATTACCCACTTCTATGGGGAATATTTCTGGGGGTCAAAGGGAGTTTATTCCACACTTGGTAAGATCTGCAACAGCTAATGGAATAAATGCCTTGTTCATGGAAGTTCATGATAATCCAGATAAGGCTTTATCAGATGCGAATACAGTTTTAGATATTAAGTATTTGGAAAATATTTTATATCAAGCAAAAAAAGTACATGAATTAAGATTGGAATTATTAGATAAGTTGGGCGAAGATAATGTTCATCCTAAAAAATAAAAAAATATGAATATTAAAGATGTAATGCTTTCTTTAGACAAATTTCCTGTAGTAACAAAAGATGTTATTTTCAAGGAAGTTTTGGAAGAAATGGGCAACAAAAAATTGGGAATTGCTTGTGTAGTTGATGAGAATTATAAACTTCTAGGAATTTTGACAGATGGAGATATTAGAAGAAAAATACTATCTATTCAAAAACCTTTATCTTCTATTTTTATCGACGATTGTTTAGATCACGCGATTTTATCTCCTAAAACAATCTCCATAGATGATCCAATTATTATGGCGGTGAACCTTATGGGGGAAAATAAAATATGGGATTTGCCGGTAGTTGAAAACGGTATCTTGAAGGGATTGTTGCATTTACATCCTTTAGTTAATTCATTATTAAAATCAAAGTAATTTAATTCTATGAATACAATATTTGAAAAAAGGGCTGAATTAAAAAGAAAATTCAGAAATAGGGAAAAAATGTTTGCTGGCTGGGTATCTTTTTCTCATCCATCGATCACAGAAACATTTTGTCGAGCAGACTTTGATTTTATGGCGATAGATATGGAACATTCTACTATATCATTAGAGGAAGCCCAAAGAATTATAGCTGCATCACAATCTGAGGGAGTTCCATGTTTGCCACGTCCTGTATCTCATTCAAATGATTGGATTAAGCCATTAATTGAATCGGGTGCTGATGGCATGCTTATACAAATGGTCAATAGACCAGAACAGGTTAGAGCGTTAATTGATGATATCAAATATCCGCCTCATGGAAAGAGAAGTTATGGTGTAAACCGTGCGCAAGCTTATGGCTTTGATTTTGATTATTACATCAATCATTGGAATGATCAATCTATATTTCTTATTCAAGTTGAATCGATTGAAGCTGTCAATAATATAGAATCTTTATTAGAATTTGATGAAGTTGATGGGGTAATGATTGGCCCTTTAGATATTTCAGGTTCTTTAGGGGTTCCAGGACAAACAAACCATCCTTTGGTCATAGAGGCCTCTAAAAAAGTTATAGCTGCTTGCGAAAAATATGGAAAAAGTTGCGGTACTCAAGTAGCTGATTCTACAGAAGAAAGCATCCAAGCATTATTTGATCTTGGTCATACTTATGCAATTCTAGGATCTGATTTATTTGTTCTTTGGAAATGGGCAGAAAAAATGAAAAGTATAATCACAAAAATGAAATAAATAATGAACACATATTTAAATCAATTATTCAATTTAGAGGGGAAAGTAGCTGTTATTACAGGTGCTGGTGGTCATTTATGTAGTGAAATGTCCAGGGCATTAGCCAAAGCGGGTTGCTCTGTAGCTGTATTAGATTTAAGAATAGAAAAGGCTAAAGCGATTGAAGATGAAATCAGAAGTTTAGGTTATGATAAGGTTATGTCATTGGCAATCGATGTGGCTAAAAAAGAAGATCATATTTCTGTATTGAAAAACATTTTATCAAAATTTGGTAAAATTGACATATTAATTAACGGTGCGGGTATCAATGGTTCCACACCTTTTTTTGAAATAGATCTAAAAGAATGGTATGCAATCTTAGATTCTCAAATAACAGGGACATTTTTAGGGTGTCAGGTTTTTGGTGAATATATGGTTAAAGAAGGTAAAGGGTCTATTATTAATATTTCTTCAGCATCTGCAGGACCCCCTCTTTCGAAGGCTTTTACATATTCTGTTGCCAAAGCGGGGATTAAAAACTTAACTCAAAATTTAGGAAGAGAGTGGGGAACTAAAGGGGTTAGAGTTAATGCCATTCGACCAGGATTTTTACCAACGGAATGGAATCGAAAGAATTTTATAACACCTGAAAGAGAAGCTGCTATTTTGGGACATACTCCAATGGCTAGATTTGGTGAACCTGTTGAGCTTGTCGGAGCTATTTTATGGTTAGCCTCTGATGCTTCTAGTTTTGTTACAGGAGCAGAAATAGAAGTGGATGGCGGGTATTCTTGTATGACTATATAATTTAAATTATGAAAACAGTAATTATTACAGGTGGCAATAAGGGAATAGGTCTTGATATTGCAAAGTGTTTTTTAAAAGCTAATTATAATGTAATTGTAGGGGCTAGATCTGATAATGGATTTCAGAAAAATTTAGAGGGGGACGTTTTATTCCATTCGGTTAATGTAAAGAATTTTTCCGGACATTTAGAATTAGTAGAATTAGCAATTCAGAAGTTTGGACGTCTTGATTGTTATGTAAATAATGCAGGTTTTTCAGCTTGGAGACCCATTGAGGAAATTGATGAAGATTTTTTAGAAGATATTTTATCCACAAATTTGAAAGGGACATTTTGGGGATGTAAAGCTGCGGCTGGAAAAATGTTGGATGGCGCCTCCATTATTAATATTTCAAGCATTGCTGGTAAAAGAGGTAGCGCTAATAATTCAGCTTATTGTTCTTCTAAATTTGGTGTGAATGGGCTAACTCAGTCTTTATCAAAAGAACTTGGTCCGAGGGGAATACGTGTAAATGCATTATGTCCCGTATTGATTAAGACTGATGGTTTGATAGATGCATTGAAAGAAAATTTTTCTCCTGCTAAATTAGATCCAGAAAAGTTTATAACAGATTTTGCAAGAGACAATTCTGCACTAAAACGTCTTCCAAAAGGGGAAGAGGTAGGAAACATGGCCGTTTTTTTGGCTTCAAATGAAGCAAGTGCAATTACAGGACAATGCATAAATGTTGATTGCGGAGTTTTACCTCAGTAAAAAAATGAAAGTAGTTGCAATTATTCCATCTCATTTAGCATCAGTTAGGTTTCCAGGCAAAATTCTGTTTGAATTTCATGGCTTGCCAATGATAGAACACGTTAGGCGAAGAGCACTTTTGTCTAAGCATATTAACGATGTTTATGTGGCAACTTGTGATATAGAAATTGCAGATTCTATTCAGAAATTTGGAGGTAAGGTAATAATGACTTCGGACCAACATACTAATGGTACTAGTCGTATCGCTGAGGCTGTAGCAAAAATAGACTGCACCCATGTTATTTTACTACAAGGAGATGAACCTTTATTACTCCCAAGGCATCTAGACCAATTAATTGAAAGTATCATTCAGAACCCCAATGGTGACGCATGGAATGCAACTGCGCCACTAGAATCATCAGAAGAGTTAGATAGGCATTCTTTTGTAAAATGTGCTATTTCTCACAATAATAAAATATTACTCTGCTTTAGAAGAAACCCCTTTTTCAGCGACTTAGATAAAATTAGTGGATTCACTAGAAAGATCTTAGGCTTAATTGCATTTAAAAAGGAATTTCTCTTGAAATTAACTTCATTACCTCCGGGATTGGTAGAATTAACAGAATCTATCGTAAAGATGCGTATAATAGAAAATGGGTATTAACTGAATGCTATA
>CAIZMB010000179.1 GCA_903933935.1 uncultured Cytophagaceae bacterium | reverse complement strand
TTGTTGTATCAAAAAATTGCAAGTTTTTAAGAAAATATTTTTATTTCAAAACATGATTTTTAAACGTTATAACCAATCTATCTGTTTTTCGGTATTTAAAAAGGCCTCTTTTCTTCTTACATTTGTCAATTAATATGGCTCAATGAGAAATCTTTATCTGTTATTAATCGTTTGTTCGATCACATTGACTTTACAGAATTGCAAATCCAGTACGCCCGTGAAATTACAGGTGCGCTGGAAAGATTCACCTGTTCCACCTGAATCAGACTATGCAGATGTAAATAATTGGGCCGCCTTACCATCAAAAAAGGATGCGGCCGATCGAGTTCCCAAGGGATCGCCCTTTCATGATGAACAAGCATTAGCCAAAGCCGATGTTTTTTTCATCCATCCTACGATCTTAACCTATGAGCCTACGAATGAATTTAAATGGAATGCAAGTTTTAGTGACACCTATTTAAATGCTGCTGTGGATAGTTCAACCATTTTAAATCAAGCCACTATTTTTAATGCTGCCGGGCGAATATATGCTCCTCGCTATAGACAAGCACATTACCATGCTTTTGTTACCCCTTATAAAGAAGATAAAGCAGCCGCTTTGGACCTGGCGTATTCGGATGTGAAGAAGGCATTCCTTTATTACATGTCTCATTTTAATGAGGGAAGGCCTATCATTATCGCTTCGCATAGCCAAGGAACCGTTCATGCAACAAGGCTCATGCAAGAATTTTTTGATGGAAAAGAGCTTCAAAAGCAATTAGTTTCTGCTTATATCATCGGAATAGCTACACCGAAAAATATATTTCAAAACATAAAACCCTGTGAAAACTCAACCCAAATAGGTTGTTTTATTGCATATACCACTTTTTTACAAGGATACTTACCAGACTGGCATCCGAATACCCCGACTGAATTGGTCTCCACTAATCCATTAACTTGGACTTTAGACGACAATTTTGCCCCTAAAGAATTAAATCCGGGAGGGGTATCCTATGGATTCAAATGGGTCAAAAATTTTGCGGATGCCCAAAATCATTTAGGGGTCTTGTGGACCAATACACCTTATGTTTTTGGTCGGAAGTTTGTTCATTTAAAAAATTGGCATAAAGCTGATTTAAATCTTTTTTATGCACCTATTCGGGAAAATGCAAAAGCCCGTGTGGATGCATTTATGAGCCAAAAGCACTGATATGAAAAATACGTTCTTAATTATTATGGCGGGGGGAATCGGAACTCGCTTTTGGCCCATCAGTAGAAGTGCAAACCCTAAGCAATTTCATGATGTGCTTGGGGTGGGGAAAACGATGCTCCAACAAACCGCTGAGCGATTTGAGGGAATCATTCCCAAAGAAAATATTTATGTTGTAACCAGTAGTGAATTTGCGGATTTAGTTCAGGAGCAACTCCCATATTTGAATGCGGATCAAATTCTTAAAGAGCCGCAAAGAAGAAATACCGCTCCTTGTATTGCCTATGCCGCTTATAAAATTGGCAAAAAGCATCCTAAGGCAAAATTAATTGTAGCTCCTGCAGACCATGTAATCCTAAAGGAAGATGCTTTTATCTCACGCATTAAAGAAGCGTTGGATGCCGCATCCGAATCTCATTTGGTCACGTTAGGCATTGTACCTACCCGCCCAGACACCGGTTATGGATATATTCAGTATCAACCTAGTGGCGAAATTGCCAAAGTAGTTAAGACATTTACTGAAAAACCCAACATTGAATTAGCTGAAGCATTTTTAGATAGTGGTGATTATGTCTGGAATGCAGGCATATTTGTTTTTAGTATTCCAACGTTCAAAAAAGAATTAGAAAAGCAGCTATCGCGTATGGCCGAGCAGTTTGAAGAGGGAATAAATACCTATTATACGGATCAGGAAGAAGAGTTTATCCGAAAAGTTTATGGGGTTTGCAAAAGTATTTCCGTTGACAACGGCATTATGGAAAAAGCTCAAAATGTCAAAGTAATCCTTTCAGATATTGGTTGGTCCGACCTGGGAACCTGGAAATCACTTTATGAGATCAAGGAAAAGGACGAAAAACAAAATGTGATTGAAGGAAAAGTACTCATTTTTGACACCGAAAAATGCATCATTAAGACACCGCATCACAAATTAGTCGTCATACATGGATTACAAAATTTCATCGTTGCTGAACATGGAAATGCCTTAATGATTTGCCCTAAGGAGCAAGAACAACAAGTAAAATTATTTGTAGAAGAAGCCACTAAAGTGGGCATAGAATTCAGTTAAGCATTATCTGCTAAACTAATTAAAGACTCAAAATCCCACATCAATTGTATCTTTTCAGGGACATGACATGATGGTTGGAGTATCTGGTACCCTGTCAAGACAATTTTACTATTCGGTAAATCCTGACCCATCTTATCCAAATACTCATCGATCAATTCAACATGAGGTTCACTGGTAAATACTGAAAAAATATAGTCGGGCTGGTGAATTTTATAGGCTAATAATAACTCCTCATATGGCAAAGACTGCCCCAAATATACCACAGAATGCTTTCGAGCTCTTAAAATGTAGTTAGCAAATAAGATTCCGATTTCATGCAATTCGCCTTCGGGAAGATATAATAAAAACTTTTTTGAGTTAGGCTTCAAATTAAGGTCTTGAGCATCAATGGCTGCAATTACTTTTTGACGGATCAGGTGACTAATAAAATGCTCCTGCGCTGGACCGACTGAGCCCGAAAGCCAAAGAGTCCCTAATCTTCGCATAAAAGGGTGAATGATATTCAATATATAGCTCTCAAATCCCTGCTTTTTAACAATGTTTTCGGTCAATAGCTGAAACTTGTATTCGTCCAAATCCAACATGGCTATTGTCAGCGCTTGAATCTGCTCGGGATAGTCTAGTTCTCCTTGTGAAAGGGAAAGTATGTGATTAAATATATCATCATCTGACATCTTGGCGATTTCAGAAATTTTGAAACCTCCCTTATCTTGTAATAAAGCTATGTTCAACACTAATTTTAATTCTACATCGCCATACGACCGGATGTTGGTGTCACTCCGACACGGATTTAAAATTCCATAGCGTTGTTCCCATATCCGTAAAGTATGTGCTTTAATTCCACTTAAATGCTCTAAATCTTTTATTGAATAGGAACTCATAGAATTATAAATTATATATAATGATTGTAAACTGATTACAATCAAAAATGTTTTAAATCAAAAAAATTGCAATAAGAGCCAATGACCTAAGAAAAACAGAAATTGGAGCAAAGCAATTAATCTAAAAAGACTAGATTTTGAAGGCCATGGGCCCGACTGATATACATAATGAAAGAAAAAACTAAGGACCCACCAACCTACAAAATTCTGAACAGGTACTTGGACATTTGACCAATGCCAAAAATCGAAATGAACCGCCACTGGCTCAATCAACAAATCTAATGCCGTCATTAAACCAGCACCTAAAGCCGCTTTACCTATTTTTCCCCCTGCATTCCATTCTTCCACCACGGCGTTTGTACTCATTAATAAAATTATCCAATTTAATCCGATGGTGATCGGCACATCTGCCAACTTCAATCCAAGCGTATTTCCGTAACGATAACTTCCAAAAATCAAACCCGTTCGGACCCCTTGGACCTCGACTAACCAAGCAGCGATCGCAATAAATAATAGAACCAAATAAGTACTTAAGGAAGGCTTTGGATGATAGAAAATACAAATAAATGCAGTAAACCAAAGGTTTAGAGGAACCAATGAAATGAATAAATTTTGAGTCGCAGGGATATGCATGCCAATTAAGCCAGCCGCATACAATACCATCAAAAAACGCTTAAGAAAAACGGGATTCATATCTACAAGTTTAATAAAAAAGTCCCAGCATCGCTACCGGGACTCTCATTTTCTAAATTGGGGCGGATGATGGGACTCGAACCCACGACCAAGCGCACCACAAACGCCTACTCTAACCAACTGAGCTACAACCGCCATTTAGGACTGCAAAAATACAAAATGGAAGGTATATTGCAAAACTGAATTCAAAAAAAGGGAGAGAATTTAAAATCTCCCCCTAAAATTTATTTCTGAGCGGCTAAATAACGTGCTTCCGCCTTATTCCAATCCACTACATTCCAAAATGCATCTACATAATCCGGACGTTTATTTTGAAACTTTAAATAATAAGCGTGCTCCCAAACATCTAATCCAATCACGGGGAACCCTTTTACATCTGCCACATCCATTAAAGGATTATCTTGGTTTGGCGTAGAAGAAACAGCCACTGAACCGTCTTTTTGGGCCACTAACCAAGCCCAGCCTGAACCAAAGCGAGTGATAGATGCTTTTTTGAATTCTTCCTTAAAAGCATCGAATGAGCCAAATTTAGCATCGATTGCTTTGCCTAAGGTGCCGACAGGCGTGCCTCCACCCGTAGGAGATAAAATATTCCAAAATAAATCGTGGTTATAATGTCCACCACCGTTATTTCTTACGGCAGGTGCTAATGTGGATATTGTTGAAAATAATTCCAACAAAGTTTTTCCTTCTAATGGAGTACCTGTCACGGCTGCATTTAAATTTGTGACATAGGCATTATGGTGGCGATCATGGTGGATCTCCATCGTCAAAGCGTCAAAATTAGGCTCTAATGCATTGTTTGCAAAAGGCAGGGGTGCTAGTTCAAAAGCCATATAAATATTTATTTATGTTATAAAGGGCAGAAAAATTTCTACCTAGGTAAAAACGATTGAAAGATAAAATTACAAATCATTGATAATCCTACCATGTTATTTTTATTTTTTTTAGCGCCGCATGGAAAAAAACTCTTTTAATAAAAGAGCGGATTCATCTGCTAAAATTCCTGCGGTCACGTTTGTTTTGGGATGCAAAATATCTTTCTCTAAACTCAAAAAACCTCTTTTTTCCTCCGATGCCCCGAATACTAATCGGCCTAACTGAGACCAATAAATGGCTCCAGCACACATCAAACAAGGCTCTAGTGTCACATAAAGCGTGCAATCTTTTAAATATTTGGCCCCAATAGTTTGAGCAGCAGACGTGATGGCTAACATTTCCGCATGCGCGGTTACGTCGGTCAGCATTTCGGTCTGATTGTAGGCTTTGGCCACAATCTTTCCTTGGCATACGACCACAGCACCCACTGGAATTTCTTCCTCTTCTAACGCGCGTTCAGCTTGTTTTAAAGCTAAACTCATGTAATATGCATCTTCGTCCAATGTCATTTTTGTGGCATTTGAATCACTTGATTCCTTAAGTAAAAGTCCAGCAAAACGATGGCAGCCATCGCTTCTACAATGGGAACTGCCCTAGGAACCACACATGGGTCATGCCTCCCCTTTCCGGAAACGGTAATTTTATCCCCTGTCTCATTAACACTGTCCTGATCCTGCATGATGGTTGCGACCGGCTTGAAAGCAACTCTAAAATAAATAGGCTCACCATTTGAAATTCCTCCTTGAATACCCCCTGAATGATTTGTCAGCGTCCTTAAGCTACCATCTGCTTGTTTTTCAATGATGTCATTATGCTGCGAACCTCTTAATTCAACTCCTGAAAACCCGCTCCCATATTCAAATCCTTTTACAGCATTAATGCTCAACATAGCCTTTCCTAATTCCGCATGAAGTTTGTCAAAAACAGGCTCGCCCAAGCCGACTGGACATCCTGTAATGTAAGCTGATATGACACCGCCTACAGAATCTCCCTGTTTCCTAATGTCATCAATGTAAGTAAACATTTTTTCAGCCAACTCAGGATCTGGGCAACGGACAGCATTAGATTCGGTTAATGATAAATCTAACTGGTCGACCGCCGTTTCCAGTTTCATATGACCCACTTGGGATACATAAGCAGTAATTTTTACACCTAGTTGGGTTAACACCATCTTCGCCAAAGCCCCCGCCGCTACGCGAGCGACTGTCTCACGCGCTGAACTTCGCCCACCTCCCCGATAATCCCTCAAACCATATTTAGCAAAGTACGTGTAATCCGCATGCGAAGGTCTAAACTGATCTGAGATGTGCGAATAATCTTTGGATCGCTGATCGCCATTCCAAACCAGCATCGCGATAGGGGTACCCGTTGTTTTACCTTCAAAAACACCCGATAAAACTTCGATTGAATCCGCCTCTTTTCTTTGTGTGGTAATGCGTGACTGTCCTGGTTTCCGTCGATCTAACTCTGATTGCACAAAATCTAAATCGAAACTAATTCCTGCAGGACAACCTTGAACGATCACACCCACCGCTGGACCATGAGATTCCCCAAAAGTACTTATCTGAAATAATTTTCCGTATATACTACTCATATGAATTTATTTTGGCTTTTTCCAAACAAGAAAAGCAATAACAATCGTTAAAAATATCAAAGTCAAATTCACTAATTGACTCCAATTCACCCACTTAGCCCAAGACACGTCCAAGGTCTTTTTATTTTCGATTCCTCGATAAACTTCATTCTCATCCTGACCGGTATTCAGTAGGCGATTAGATGAATTACCTGTTATATCTAGAACTATTTTGGATTTTAATGTATCAAAATGTTCTGTTTTAACATTAAAATAAATCCAATTGAAATAATGACTCATCACAAATTTACCTGGTTGTTTGGGAATAATTTGAATTTTATCCGTTTTATTCCCAAACATTTTTTCCTGGAACGGCGCCACAGTTGTTTGAACTGAAATTGGCTCAAAATTCATGAAATAATCCGACTCAGGGGATTTGTTATCCCACAAAACTCCATTTCCATCCCCCACTAAATTAGCCGTATACATGATGGATTGCCCTGTCTTGGAAATTGACGAAGAAATATTTTCTTTCAATTGAAAAATTCCTACCGGAACTTTACCACTCAGCGGGTGGTGAGGTAAATCCCTAGGCTTAATTTCTATAGGATTCGAAGTAAAAAAAATGGGTTTCTTAGTCGCTTCTAATCCTTTTCGATTGATCGACATAACTCTGAATTTCAGTGCAGGTATTTGAATTTTTTGATTTTGTAAGGCAAAATAAGTGGCTTGAAAAAACCGATATTCGGTATATCTCTTTTTGTTAACCGATACTTTAAGTATTCGCTCCGTGGTAATTCCAAAATTTTCTTCCCAACAAAATTTGGGTTTCATTTTAGAAATTAAAGCTGGAATTTGAATGTCATTATGATCAAATTCGAATTCCTGGGTATTGCTTTCTGGTACAAAAAACGACATTTTTAAGGTGAATCCTTGGCCAACAAATGGCTTGAGAATATTCGAGGTAATCACAAAAAACGGATCATTTGACGTAAGATTTAGTTCACTGGGTAAAAGCTCCTCTGTAAATTCCTCCGAGTCGACTGCTGGGCTGACGACAATACTAAAAGGCTCGAGTCGATATGTTTGATTACCCACTTCAATCTCCTCATTATTAATTTCAAAATTACCAGGCTTATCAGGTTGATAGTATTGAGAAAAAGTAAAAGAATTAACCATTTGGCCATTAATGAAATTAGACGACTTCGCGCGACTTACGCCCTGTTTTTTAAAATTCAAAAGCTCTGGAAACTTATATGCAGGCATTGTTGCCGAAGCATTTTCAACGCGGGTCAACGTAAATGAAAGAATAAAATTTTCGTCTTGGGAAATGGATTTAGAACCAATTTGCGTCGTTACGGACATAGCATTCTGACCCAAAGCCGAAAATTTCAGCGCTAACATCAAAAAAACAATATGAAAAATTGATCCTAGTTTTTTCATTCTCGCAATTTACATAATTTGTAACGGGAGAAAATATTCTACGGATTAAAAACTTTGAAACGGAAAGAAATACCTAATGCTCCATACCAATCTGACTTATTTGATAGGCTTTTTCCGATAGAAATATCTAGCTTGAAGTTATCACTTAGGTAATAGGCTAAACCACCATCTACCCAATGATCCACATTCACAGAAAAAGGGACCCGGCCAAAAACCTCTACATAGGCATACCCATTTTCGCCAATGTTCATATTGGGAGCAATCCGGTAAATTCCTTCCATACTGCCATTCGAATGAAATTCGGCTCCAAAATTATAGCCAACTCCATAGCCTTGGCCAAAATCATTTTGAAAAGTAAATACCGCATCGCCCACTGAGTGCTTGGTGAGATTTCGTTCACTTTCATCACGACTTAAATTATCCCAATGAAGATGCGTGATAATGGACGTTCTTGGAATCCATTTTTTTCCTTCCAATAAAGCCAATTTAAATCCAATGGCCTCCGTTTTAAAACTTGAAATGCCCGTAGAGGAAGAGGCCAAAGACACATACCGAAGTTCCAAATTTTTCCACAAACCCAATTTGAGCAAAGTTGTAGGAAAAAAATATTCCAATCCATCGGCATAAGTATTCCGATTAAACCCCATTTCTGCTTGAATATATCCTTTTTTGACAATGAAAGGGCATTCTGTTTGATCAGGTCGATCCGTTTCTATGCGACCAGTTTGTTGGCCTCGAACGGCCAAAAAAGACAATACAAAAAGGAGAAGCCAAACAAATCGCATCTCCAAACATAAGCATTATATTTCTTTTTGAAAACTTATTTACCCCCGCCAAAATTAAAACCAAGCACCCAAAACCACTCTCCAAACCAAATGGACTGACTGGCTTTATCTACGGATCGACCAGTTGTATGAACATCCCATAAATCAGTATAGCCACCCTTCAAGGTAGTTTCGAGAAATATTAACTTGGTTAGGTTTAGTCGTAAACCCGATTTTATGGACGCACCTGCCCCGGCCAAATTCCAAAAATTATTTTGACCTACCGTAAATAAACGAACATCAGAACGAGGAACGACTATACCGATACCGACTCCATTAATCCAATCTAATTGCATATTCGTTTTTCCAGCTCGCCATAAATTTTTGTAATGATCTAACTCAACTGCCGCAAAATTAAATCCATCAGTGTGTTCATAATCAACAAAATCGGTTGGATTAATGACGATAGGCGCATTTGAAAAGGTACCTACATACGCAGGATTTACCATTATGCCTGGATTGGAAGCTTGATTTGAAATATTTCCTGTAATGTGGCTATTCTGAAAATCATCTACCACATATTTCATGTGATCCCAACCAATACTAAAGGACAAATTATCTTTTACAAAAATACCTGCATGTAAGTTAAATTGTGGAATTGAAAAGAGGGAAGGATTAAAATAAGTCTCAAATCCGTCAAAGGCCGTTGGAGCATCAGAGGCCGAAACCTTATTTAAGGTAAAGTCATATCCGGGACCTTTGAAGGAAATATCAGAAGTGGGGTAAGCAGATCGATTGTACCCCCAATAAACAAAATACCTGCCTTTGCGTGGAATTGATTGACTAAACGCAGTAATTGAGATAAAAAGGAGTAAATATTTCAAGTTCTTTTATTTTAAATTTTGATGTAAATTTCGGAAATTAAAAGTTCATTTAGGAATCAGAGTATTGATATTTATCATAAAATTAAATTTTGTTTAAATTTTTTGGACACAAATACATAAATTGCGAGTTCAAAATTCAGCTTACGAATTTAGAGATTGAAAATTGCCTAGTAATCATTGCTCATCAAATATGAAAAAACCAATTATAAAATTTGAATATAAAACTTTCACCCTTGGGTCAGAAATTACACAAGAGCAAAAAGATTATTTCAAAAAATATGGGGTAATTCAATTCAAGAATTTCATTTCCTCTGAAACTGCCTTGGTGTTTATTGATGAACTATCTAAAATTGAATCAAAGTGGCTTGAAGAAGGTGTCCAAAAAATCAATGGAATTCCATTAAAATTTGGAAAAGATCCGGAGGGGAAAGACATGATCCAACGTATGTGCTTTACAAATAAGCATAGCAATGTATTGCAAGAATTTCTAAAAGATCCCCGATTAAGTCTATTAACTGAATTTCTAGCCCCATATGAAGGTCGAATTTCAGAAGATGAAAAAGATGGATTGGTATTTAATCACTATGTAAATCAGCCAAATTCCAAATTCACACAAATGGGCTGGCATACGGATAGTCCTCGAGATTTATTTTTAGGTCAAAAAATATTACCTATGTTAAATGTAGGAATACATTTAGATCATTGCCCTTCATCTAATGGAGGGTTAAGAGTGTTGCCTGGAACTCAAAATCAAAGCGTTTTGAAACTGCTTTTTGGTAAAAAACAATTTATAGATCATCGTTCAGACCCTAGAGAAGCTGCTTTTGAAATCGAGCGGGGTGATTTAACGATACATGATGGAAGGTTGTGGCATCGGGTGGAAGTTTCTCCTAATTTTGGAGAGAAATCCAGGAGGAGAGTGATGTATGTACCTATTATAACGGGGAAATTCAATCCAAAAAGTTCAACGAGCAAGACACCATTTTACCATCGATTTGCCAAAGTAGTCACCAAATAAAAGACTTCCTAGAGCTGCGCTTCCATATAGGATTGCAAAATGATGGTTGCCGAAACACGGTCCACATTCCCTTTTTCTCGCCGGTCCTTTTTAGACATTCCGCCAGCTATCATGGCTTGCATCGCTAATTTTGAGGTAAACCTCTCATCATGTTCGTGCAGCGGTAATTCAGGAAATTTCTTTTTGAAAGTTTTAATGAAAATTCGCACGGCAGCCGTCGAGTCCGTATCTGAATTATCTAAGTTTTTCGGCATGCCGATGACCACCTCGTCAACGGTTTCTTTTTTGAAATAACCCTCTAAAAATGAGATTAACGTATGTGTTGGAACTGTTTCAAGGCCATTGGCTATAATTTTCAATGAATCCGTCACAGCTAAACCTGTACGCTTCAAACCAAAATCAATGGCTAAGATTCTCCCCATAAAATTTATTGAATATATCCTTTGTCGCGAAGAATTTTATCCATTAATTTTTTGTCATTTTCATTGTTGAAGATCGAAAATGGCAAATACATAAATTGAAATTTCCCCATTTCAAGCACATAAGATTGCTTATCCTTGTAGGCTTTTAAAATCATATCCCATTTCAACATTCCCCCTT
Organism: uncultured Cytophagaceae bacterium; assembly: GCA_903933935.1. Lineage (GTDB taxonomy): Bacteria > Bacteroidota > Bacteroidia > Cytophagales > Spirosomataceae > Aquirufa. The sequence goes on along the minus strand of CAIZMB010000179.1, from coordinate 2,501 downwards.
CCTTATCGGAAATTTTCATAAAAATTTGACGAGAATCTATTTCATATCGGTACTTGTCAAATAGCTGTTTATATTGAGCCAATTGTGTAATTCCCGTAAATTGAATCAGCCAAAATAAAACATATCCGATGGTTCCGATGGCAATAAATATATAAATCCAATAGTTTTTATAGGTCCCTGAAAGATTTAGAGCCACATTAGCCAGAATTAAAACCAAAGGTACAAACGACCACTTCCATTGATTAGCAAATAACTGACGCATACAAAGTCCAATATACTTGTTTTTTTCTAACCCATATTTCTTCGTTTTAATCGCTAATGGATTGGAAGGAGCTTGCATTTGTTGGCGCTGTTGCGCCCCATACATTTTGGCCATATTAAATAATTTAACTGCTAAATAAAGCGTAAAGGTACGAAATTTGGATAATTTTGGTAATTTTAAGAGCTATTTTAGTGCAACAACCAATTATGTCGGCAAAACAAATCTTAGACGGACCTTCATTGCTTCAAAAAATCAGACGAATATCGTTTCAGATTTATGAAAATAACTTTGAAGAAAAAGAAATTATTATTGCCGGCGTCATAGGTGAAGGATTTGCTTTAGCAAAAATGCTTTGTGCTCATATCCAAGAAATCTCAAAGCTTCAAGCTAAGGCAGTGGAAATTCATTTGAACAAAGAAATCCCATATGAAAAACCTGTTCGTTTTGACTGTTCATTAGATCTATTTGAAAACAAAGTAATCGTGGTTGTAGACGATGTTTTAAATACAGGTCGAACTTTTTCTTATTCCTTAGCTCCTTTTTTAAGTATCCCGGTCAAAAAAATTCAAGTAGCTGTTTTGGTCGATCGTAATTACAGAAAATTCCCAATTTCAGCTGATTATAAAGGATATGAATTGTCAACGACCCTATCTGAGCACGTAGAGGTCATTATTTCGGATGCGAAAAAAAGAGGCGTCTATTTGCATTAAGATTGCCATATCTCCCAAGCCTTATCTGCCTGACCGATTAACATATCAATTCCTGTGTGCGTTCCACCAACGCGAGCTGCAATTCCTTTTTTGAGAAATAAGGTTTCCAAGGGATTATAAACGGCGTCGTATAAGAAGTGTTGCTCATTTAAAGCCGCATAAGGCAATGGCGGACTTGAATCAATATTAGGGAACATCCCAAGAGGTGTGGTGTTAACGATAAGGCCAATTTCAGAAATAATTCCTGGAATTTCTTCATAGGTTATCGCATCGCCTGAAGCCACTCTAGAAACTTTAATCACAGGAATACCCAAATCCATCAATGCAACAATAATAGCTTTAGCCGCTCCTCCTTGACCTAAAACGAGCGCTTTTTTTGATTTGAAATAGGCCAAAGCAGTCCATGAAGTTAGCGTGTTTTTAAATCCCCAATAATCTGAATTATAGCCTATAGTATGCCCATTAGATGAAATTTTAATTGTATTGACGGCACCGATTTTTAAAGCGGCAGAATCAATCTCACTTAAAAATGGCATGACTAATTGTTTGTAGGGAATCGTTACATTCAAACCCTTTAAAGTAGACTTATGTTGGTCTAATAAGCCAGGAAATTCGTCGATCGAAGCAATAGGAAATTGTTCATACGCATGCGATTCAGATAGACCTAGCGATTGGAATTTTTCAGTAAAATACTTTTTAGAAAATGAGTGGCCAAGAGGATAACCTATGAGGCCATAAAGAGAAGATATCGCCATAAATTTTTATTTGGCTAAGCGTTGCTTGATCAATCCAATCAGAATGGGCAATACAGAAACCCCAACTATCCCAAGAACTACTTTTTCAAAATTCTCTTTGATAAAGGCGTTATCTCCCAAATAAAACCCCGCCATGGTTATGGAAGTAACCCAAAGGCAAGCGCCTAAAAATCCATAAAGTAAATAAACGGGATACGACATACGGCCGGCACCGGCAACAAAAGGAGCTACCGTTCTAACAATAGGAATAAATCTAGCTAGAATAACTGTTTTTGCCCCGTATTTCGCATAAAATGTTTCTGTTTGTTCTACATGTGAACGCTTTAAAAACAAGATTTGCTCCTTTTCCTTAATCCATGAACTAAAATATCTCCCTAAAAAATAATTGACTTGATCGCCAGATAATGCGGCTAAAATAAGTAATGGAATGACGAAATAAACATCTAGTTGGCCCGAAGCAGAGGCCAATAAACCCACTGAAAATAGCAAAGAATCACCAGGGAGCAATGGCATAACGACAAGTCCCGTTTCTACAAACACGATTAAAAACAAAAGTGCATAAGTTAAAGAGCCATTGGCCGAAATAAACTCAGTAAGAAATTGCAAGGGATCTTTTAGGAGATCCAAAAGTGATTGAAGCATGTATGTATTTTTGAAAAAATAATTGAACCCCAAACACGCATAATTTTCGTTGGATAGGCCCTAAAAATTATTTTAATGAGTTAAAAAATGGTCAAATGTGTCGCCTCGTAAACCTAAGCGAATGGTTTCTAA
>CAIZMB010000178.1 GCA_903933935.1 uncultured Cytophagaceae bacterium | reverse complement strand
GCGATAATCAAACTCGTTCTATTTTTCATTAATTCTTCCAAGGCAGATTGTACCCACTTTTCTGATTCAGAATCGAGCGCACTGGTAGCTTCATCTAAGATTAGAAATTTAGGATCTTTTAAGATCGCACGAGCAATGGCAATTCGTTGCCTTTGCCCCCCCGATAGTTTTACTCCCCGCTCGCCTACAAGCGTATCCCATTTTTCAGGGAATGATTCAATAAATTCTTTGGCATACGCCTGTTCCGCAGCTTGTTGAATTTCTTCCTCACTAGCTCCCGGTTTTCCATACGCAATATTCTCACGAATACTTCCTCCAAAAAGTAAAACCTCCTGGGGTACCAAGGCCACCATTTTTCTCCAATCACCCACGGACAAATCTTGAATGGCATAATCACCCATCTTAATTTTACCTTGACTAGGTTCGTAAAATCGCATCATCAATTGGGCTAAGGTCGATTTCCCTGTACCGGAAGTTCCGACAATGGCTATTTTTTGTCCAGGTTCAATCGAAAAGCTAATCCCTTTTAAAATTTCTACACTAGGTCTGCTTGGATATGAAAAGTGAATATCTTGAAGGTCAATCGTGCCAAAAGTAATTTGGGCATTCGTTTCTTTTTCATGAATATCCACCTCAGAAGGGTCGCCTAATATTTCTAGTATTCGGTCAGATGCACCTATCGTCTTTTGCAATTGGGCATAGATGTCACCTAAACCACCTACTGAACCGCCGATGAAGGCTGTATAAAAAATGAAAGTCAACAAATCAGCTAAAATCAAATCTCCCTGGGCGACTAATTGGGCCCCGTACCACACCACCCCCACAATCCCTCCAAACAAAGCAAAAATGATAAAGCTAACAAAACCGCCTCGAAGAGTAGCCGCTTTCAACGCCTCATTAACCACTTTATTAAGGGAATTGGTGTATCGATTTACCTCATATTTTTCATTGGTAAATGCTTTTACCGCCTGAATCGATTGAAAGGTTTCCTCCACGATAATGTTTGTATTCGCTAATTCGTCTTGCGCCTTTTTTGAGATTTTTCGAATAAATTTCCCGAAGACTATCGCTGAAATAACAAGTAGGGGGAAAGTGGCTAACATGAAGAGTGTCAACTTCCAAGACAGATAGGTAATTAACGCGACGCCTCCAACTAAGGTAAATATTTGTCTAAAAAATTCAGCTAAGGTGATCGACAATACATCTTGTAACTGCGTGATGTCGGATGTGATGCGGCTCATCAACTCCCCTACACGCCTTTTTTCAAAATGAAAAATGGGTAGCGTAATGATTTTGGCATATAAGGTCTGCCGCACATCTCGCATCGCTTTTTCAGATACTTGCGCAAAGGTGTAAATCCTAAAAAATGATAGGATCGACTGAATGATTAAAATGGCAAAGAAAAATAGTGTGACCTCGTTGATCTGAAATTTTGATTTTCCCTCAATCACCTTAGTCATTTCTCCGATCAACAATGGAAAACTAAGTGTGGTTAAATTGGAGAGCAATAAGAAAACCATGCCCAACACAAATGTCCATTTATACGGAATGACAAATCGGAAAATCTTAATCGCCTTGGAAAGGTTTTTCTTGGTAACCTTTACAGAATCTTTAGGATCAACCCCCGCTCCAAACTTTTCGTGTCTTTTTGCCATAATTTTTATGCCTATTTGCCTCGATATCCTGAAGCTAAAAAAATCTTATTGGCCTCTTTATTTGCCATTAATTTGGGTAAGCTAACCTTACTGTCTTGCTTTGTGTATAAATCTACTATGCGCCAACCGAGCCACCTGCCGATGGATCCTGGACATGCAGGTCCTATTTCAGGTGTTTTTGGGCGTTCCCCAACGTACTTCGCTTTTACATATTCCTCCTTCTTGAATAACAAAGAGTTGTCTATGAAATGTTCCCAAACTTCAGATTGGAATGCCTCCGTTTCAGCTAACTCTTTAGCTGTATAGCCAAACAAGAGGCTATCGGGCAACGAAGGCAAGATTTTTTTCGTAAATACAAATCCTTTGCCATACCAAATCATATCACTCAATAAGGTATGATCTTCAGAATTTTGCTGGTTGAAAAATGCTGAATATTGCAACACAATTTGTCCCACGACAGCCTTAGGTTCTAATCTGCGCATCTGGTAATCATAAACATTTGGTGGATGATACTTGCCCTTCTTTCCCATAAAAAAATCCAATCCCACAACGATCAATGTATCGGTTACATAAAGATGTTGGACTGCAAACTCACTTCCAATTCCGCCAAATCCAGAAAAAACGGTTCGTATTTTGGGAACTTTTGTTTGAGGAAATTGATTATGGATTTCTTGAAAAGCTGTCTTTAAATCAATTTCTAATTGATTCCCCCCATAAAATTCAGGTTTTTGACTTTGCTCATAAAAACTTTTTAATTCCGGATTTTGAAATAATGCAAATAAATCTTTGGCCAGAAACGGAATTTTTTCTGGCGTACAATGGAAATATCCGACCGTGATTTCAGGATTTTTTTTCAAAAGACTATCAATTTCCTTAATGCTTTTTGCATCAGCCAGCAAACGGTCAAAACGAATAAAATCCAATTGAATTTTAGGCAATTCCACTTCTTTCCCCTTCTTAGGCTCGCAAGCCGCGAAAGTTAAAATCGTAAAAAGGAGCAACAAATAGGGTCTCATTAATTAAATCGTGCTAAAATCTCTTTAAGCGATTTTATTTTATTTTCAGTATCGGATAACTTTTGTTTTTCACGTTCAACCAAATCAGGTTTTGCGTTTTGAACAAACTTCTCGTTGGCCAGTTTCGCTTCGACCGACCTTTTGAACCCTTCTAAATACACTAATTCCTTTTCAGATTCTTCTTTTAATTCATCCTGATTTTCCTCTTTTTGTAAGGGGACAAAAAATTGATCTGAGCGGACTACAAATGTCTGTGCCTCTGGATTCGCATGGTCTACATACACAATAGATTCTAAATTGGCCAATTTGGCAAGAATTGCTTTTAAATGTTCATATGAAGAGCTATCGCTTGTCTTTATTTCTAAGGATAAGGCTAATTTGGGAGATAATTGCTTGGAATTTCTGATCTCCCTAATTTTAGTTACCACCTCAAAAACGGTATCAAATTGCTGAACCAAAGCAGTATCCACTTTCGTCGATTGTGGGAATGGCGCTTTGCAGATACTCGTATTCGCTTCGCGCACATCGATCGCCTGCCATATTTCCTCTGTAATAAATGGCATATACGGATGCAAAAGCCTCATTAATTGGTCAAAAATTTGAAAAGCATCCCTTAATGTATCTGCATGTATTGGGGTCTGATATGCCGGTTTAATGATCTCCAGATACTTGCCACAAAAATCATCCCAAACTAAATTGTAAATACTTAGGAGTGCATCTGAAATTCTAAATTTGCTAAAATGATCCTGAACTTCCTCGATTGTCAAAGAAATTCGGGTTGATAACCATTCTGTTGCAAGGATATGTTCAGGCAAAGATTTTCCTTCTACCACATCTAAGCCTTTTAAAAGTCGGAATGCATTCCAAATCTTATTAGAAAAATTACGGCCTTGCTCACAAAGCTTTTCATCGAACAATAAATCATTTCCAGCAGGTGCAGAAAATAAAAGTCCGGACCGTACGCCATCAGCACCAAATCGTTCGATTAATTCTAAAGGATCCGGGGAATTCCCTAACGATTTGGACATTTTTCGCCCTTGTTTATCCCGAACAATACCTGTTAAATAAACATTTTTAAAGGGTAATTCGCCCCTCCATTCATAGCCTGCCATGATCATTCTCGCCACCCAGAAAAATAGAATATCGGGACCCGTAACTAAATCATTGGTAGGATAGTAATAGTTAATCTCTTCATTATCAGGATTTTCTATTCCGTCAAAAACGGAGATTGGCCATAGCCACGAAGAAAACCAAGTATCCAACACGTCAGGATCTTGCGTTAAATCATCTTCCACTAAAGCATATAACTGATATTTATCGCGTGCTATTCGTAAAGCTTCCTTTTTATCTTTGGCTACGATCAATGTTCCGTCCTCCATGTAAAACGCAGGAATTTGTTGGCCCCACCACAACTGCCTTGATATACACCAATCGTGTACATTTTCCATCCAAGAGCGGTAGGTATTTTTGAACTTTGCCGGATGTAATTGAATGTCATCATTCATGACATGCTCTAAAGCCGGTTTGGCTAAATCCTCCATTTTCAAAAACCACTGCAAGGATAGTTTAGGTTCGATCACCGCTCCGGTTCTTTCGGATGTGCCTACGGTCGATTTATATTCGTCTGTTTTAACTAAAAATCCCTCCTCTGTCAATTGCTTGACGATTCTTTTTCGAGCTTCGAAACGATCTAGCCCAACAAATAAAACGGCTTTTTCATTTAATGTACCATCATCATTGAGCAAGTCAATCACCGGTAATTTATGTTTGATTCCTAACTCATAATCATTTAAATCATGCGCTGGAGTAACTTTTAAACAACCGGTACCAAAATCTAAACTCACATATTCATCTGCGATGATGCTTATTTCTCGATTAATTAAAGGGATGAATACTTTCTTTCCATGATACTTGATGTAACGCTCATCTAAGGGATTAACGCAAATAGCCGCATCGGCCATAATCGTTTCAGGCCTCGTTGTCGCAATCGTTAAATGCCCCGATCCATCCACAAATGGATATTGAATGTGATATAATTTTGCTTGGACGTCCTTATGAATTACCTCTTCGTCCGAAACAGCTGTTTTCCCAGCCGGATCCCAATTGACCATTCGGACTCCTCTGTAAATCAAACCCTTATTGTAAAGCCTAACAAAAGTGTCAATAACGGCTTGGTAAAGGGAGGGTTCCATCGTAAACCGAGTTCTATCCCAGTCACACGAAGCACCCAATTTTTTCAATTGGTCTAAAATAATCCCCCCATATTTATCTTTCCATTCAAATGCATGAGCCAAAAATTCTTCTCTAGAAATATCCTTTTTTTCAATGCCTTTTTCTTTCAGCATAGCAACTACCTTAGCCTCAGTGGCAATGGAAGCGTGGTCAGTTCCGGGGACCCAACAAGCCTCTTTGCCTTCCATTCGCGCTTTTCTGATCAATACATCTTGAATAGTATTGTTGAGCATATGCCCCATATGCAAAACCCCAGTTACATTAGGCGGAGGAATAACAATGGTATATGCCTCCTTTTCAAGATGCGGCTTAGAAGAAAATAATTTATTTTCGAGCCAATAAGTATACCATTTTTGCTCTATTTCTTGGGGAGCGTATTTTTTGTCAATCATAAAGAAAATTAATTTGTAGGCGTTTGGCTTGCCCAAATGCCAATTAGCCCAAACGCCAAAAAGCCTACAAAGATAATTGTTTTCAATCAAAGGAAGAGGTGGATTTTTAAAACAATTCAATGTAATTTCGGTTTTTGAATTAAAATGAAAATGATCGCAACAGTTATTTGGTTGAGTACTTTTTTGTCGATGGAAGCTTTTGCCTGGCTTACGCACAAGTACATTATGCATGGATTTATGTGGCGCTGGCATGAATCTCACCACGTACATCACAAAAATGCCTTGGAAAAAAATGACCTTTTTTCGGTGGTTTTTGGAATAACTTCGACCCTGACGATTGTGATAGGGGCGGAAAATCCCCGTTTTTGGCCCTTGATTTGGATCGGCTTAGGAATCGCAACCTATGGAATATTTTATTTTATATTTCATGATATCATTGTTCATCGGAGAATTAAAATAAAATATAAGGCGACAAGTAAATACATGAAGCGCATTATGAAGGCTCATTACGTACATCATGAGGTTCATACCAAAGAAGGAGCTGAGGCTTTTGGGTTTTTATATGCGCCTAAAAAATTCGAATAATTAATCGACGAACCCTACGCCAACGGTCGAGTTCGAAAATTCATCAATCAAGATGAAAGACCCATTGGATGGGTTTTCGGCATATATATCAGCAGAAATGGCTTGTGCAGTTCGCAAGGAAATCTTTCCGATTTCATTCAAATTTAATTGGCCGACTTCATTAGTTGATGTTTGTTGGGTTACATCAAGACGCTCCGTTATTTGAGTAATTTTTGCTTTAGTGGTATGAATGCCATGCTGTAAAAGATACGTTTTTCCCGCACTTAGGGCTTGATGGTCGAGCCAACAAACATGCGCCGAGAAATCTTTTAAGGATGGTACGTTGGTTTCTGAGGCTAGTATAATTGAATTTCCTCTCGAAATATCAATGTCATTTGAAAGGGTCATAACAATGGATTCCCCCGCGATGGCTTGATCTAATGAATTTTCAAATTTTTCAATCGTGGCAATGGTACTCGTTTGTCCCGTAGGTAAAACGCGAATTTCATCGCCAACCTTAAAAGTTCCTGAACTTATTTTACCTGCATACCCTCTATAATCATGGTAGGCCTCCGTCATGGGCCTAACGACAAATTGGACAGGAAAACGAGCCGGCGCTTGAGCTAACGTTTCAGCAAATTCAAAAGTTTCTAATTCCTGTAATAATGTATTTCCAGTGAACCATGGCATTTCATCAGCCTGCTTTGTGATGTTTTGACCAAATAAAGAAGAGATAGGTAGATACGAAACGTTCTGGCCTTGGAAGGTAGTTTTGTGTACTAAATCGGATAATTTGTCCTGAATCTCATTGAATTTTGATTCCTGATATTGAACCAAATCCATCTTGTTTACACAAATAATAACTTTAGGAATTCTCAATAAAGAAGCGATGGATAAATGCCTCGCTGTCTGCTCCACAATGCCTTGTCGGGCATCCACTAAAATCAAGGAAACCTTTGCGTTTGATGCTCCAGTCACCATATTTCTAGTATACTCAATATGACCAGGCGTATCTGCAATGATGTACTTTCTTGTGGGCGTAGAAAAATAAATATGCGCTACGTCGATCGTAATGCCTTGTTCTCTTTCTGCAATTAATCCGTCTGTAAGCAAGGAAAGGTCTAAAAAATTCAATCCCTTCCTTTTAGATGCACTTTCTAGTGCTTCAATTTTATCTTTGGTAATCGAATTTGTCTCATACAATAAGCGGCCGATTAAGGTACTTTTTCCATCATCTACTGAACCTGCCGTTGCTATGCGTAAAATATCCATATCTTAATTAAAAATAACCTTGTTGTTTTCTTTTCTCCATCGCTGCCTCCGATCTTTTATCATCGATTCGGGCTCCTCTTTCTGAAATTTCTGCTGATAAAATTTCTTCAATAATGACATTGATGTCAACTGCCGTTGAACTCACTGCTGCGGTACAAGTCATGTCGCCCACCGTTCTAAAACGAACCGTGGTCTCAAATGGAATTTCATCCGCCTCTTTATTCAAGTGTTCTGAATCTGCCCACAGCATCCCATCGCGTTGAATCACTTGACGCTGATGCGCAAAATAGATGCTAGGGATTTCCATTTTTTCTTCTTTGATATAATTCCAAACATCCAATTCTGTCCAGTTGGAAATGGGGAAAACGCGCACATTCTCGCCGACTGATATACGACCATTCAACATATCAAACAATTCTGGTCTTTGGCGCTTGGCGTCCCATTGGCCAAAATCATCTCGAACCGAAAAAATGCGCTCTTTTGCTCGAGCCTTTTCTTCATCACGTCTTGCGCCACCGATGCAGGCGTCAAATTTAAATTCCTCAATCGTGTCAAGCAAAGTAACCGTTTGTAATACATTTCTAGAGGCATATTTTCCGCTTTCTTCTTTGGCTTTTCCTTGGTCTATGGAATCTTGAACATAGCGGACAATGAGCTCTGCTCCGGTTTCTTTGACCAACCAATCCCTGAATTCAATCGTTTCTGGAAAATTATGTCCTGTGTCAATGTGAACTAAAGGGAAAGGAATTTTTCCGGGAAAAAAAGCTTTCTGCGCTAAGCGTACTAAGGTTATCGAATCTTTTCCACCCGAAAACAATAACGCTGGACGATCAAACTGAGCGGCCACTTCGCGCATGATGTAGATAGATTCATCCTCTAGTTCTCTAGGAAATTGACCTATTTTATCGTGAATGGCTGACATATTTGTACTCATATTTTAAATTTTAGGCATGTAATCCACACTCTTTTTGAGAATTTTCCCACCACCAGCGTCCCGCTCTTGGGTGTTCATATGGCCCTATTGCTCTTGTACAGGGCGCACAACCAATCGAAATGAACCCTTTTTTGTGTAAAGGATTTTGTGGAATTTTATGCTCAGTCAAGTAATTATTTAATTTTTCTGTATTCCAATCAATGATCGGATTAACCTTGATTAAATTCCTAGCCTCATCCCATTCCACAATCGGCATATTGGCCCTATTTTCAGATTGTTCTGCACGTAATCCTGTAATCCAAATATTGACACCCTCCAGTGCTCTTGCTAATGGCTCCATTTTACGGATAAAGCAGCACTCTTTTCTATTTTCAACAGAGGTATAAAAAGAATTAAATCCCTTTTCACGAACTAAATTTTCAGTTTTAATGTGATTAGGGAAATAGGTAATTAAGTCAAGTTGGTATTTTTTTTTCGTCAAGTCCATCAACTCATAACTTTCTTGGAATTGCCTCCCTGTGTCCAATGTAAAAATTTTAATCGGCAATTTTTGAGAGGCAATCGCATGGGTTATGGCTTGATCTTCTTGACCAAAAGAGCTTGAAAATGCAATAACATCTTTCGAATACGTAGACACTAAAAGACTTAACCGGTCTTCTAATGGCAAATTCATAAGGGAATTTCCTAAAGATTCGAGTTCCATTTTTTAAATTTTGACAAAAATACACAATGTCTATTGAATAACTATACTAAGCAAAAATATTTTTTCGTTAATCACTTAATTTGAAAACTTTTGTAAATTGAAATGAGTTTAATAGCGCATGAGATCGGGATCAGAAATTTTATTGGAATCCACTAATTGGGAGCATGAAAATGATTTTTTAGATTTGAAAAATCTTAAAAATTTAGTTCGTCATGGAGAGGGCCAGCGACTTGAATTTAAGATGAAGGTGAAGTTTCCTGAGAAGATTATCAAGGAATTGGTTGCCTTTGCAAATACAGATGGGGGGCATTTATTTTTAGGTGTGTCAGATGAAGGCCAAATCGAGGGCCTAAAGTTTGCAGAGGAAGAACAGTTTTTATTAGAACGTGCGATTGAAAAATATTGCTTTCCTGCTTTTTCTTATAACGCTTACCCTATTTCGTTGGAAAATGGTCGGACTGTTTTAGTCTATCAAGTTTTTGAGAGTGTGGATAAACCGCACTTTGTCCAATTAAGCTCAGATTCCCAGCCTCAGTGTTTTGTTCGAATTAAAGACAGAACTGTTCAGGCAAGTAAGGAAATGAAGCAGATTTTAAGGCGCGAAAACCAAGAAGGAATTCAGTTTTCCTATGGTGATTCTGAGCGCTGGTTGATGGAATATCTGCGAAATAAGCCTACGATAACCTTAGAAGAATTTGCTACCTTAAATAAATTACCCCTTTGGCTTGCTTCTAGGAAATTAGTTTTGTTAGTTTTGACCCAGGTTTTAAAAATAATACCTGGAGAATCTTTAGACCACTATACTTTAAATTATACTGTAAAATGAAAATCACCTATTATGTTATTTTGTCGTCCCTGAGTTTATTTGCTTGTAGCAAATCAGCTGTTGATGCACCGGTAAGTCCCATTTCTCAAACTGCAACGATTAATTCCTTTGACTTATTACAAGATAAATTATTAAGTCCTAGTTGCGCTACCTCAGGTTGCCATTTATCTGTTCAAGATGGTTCTTATTCCCAGCATGGATTAGTTTTGGCAAAAGGGCTTGCCTACGGAAATTTAATTGGAACCACGCCCAAAAACTCAGTGGCCGTAGCAAACAAACTACAAAGGGTTAAGAAATTTTCATCGGCCGAAAGTCTATTATTTCATAAATTAAATTGGGATTTAAGTCATCATGCAATGGCTAATTATGGGTCTCCTATGCCTTTGGGAGGGAAACCTGTGAGCAAAGGCCAATTGGATTTCGTGCAAAAATGGATTGAAGCAGGCGCTCCAGATAAAGGAGAGGTGGTAGACGCTAAATTATTAGATGACACTACGCCGAGTTTCACTGAGCCGACTAATTTTTCAGCTTTGGATTCCCCGCTAAAAGAGGGAAAGACTGGATTTCAATTGAAAGTGGATCGCTTCATTGTGCCACCTAATTTTGAGCGCGAGGTTTTTGTTCGTAGGGCTTTGGATAATACTGAGCCTATTTATGTATCCCGGATTAAACTTAAATCCAGATCAAATAGCCATCATTTAGTTGTGTATGATTTCAGATCAAAACTTCTTTTGCCCAACATGGATGAAATAAGGGACTTGAGAAATCTAGATAATTCACTCAATGTTGGCACGGTTTTTCAAATGTCAAATCATATATTTTTAGGAGGTGGCACGGATCCAAACTCAGATTATTCTTTCCCAGAAGGTACTGCGCTAAAACTGCCAGCTAACAGTTCGGTAGACCTAAATCCTCATTATTTCAATAAAACGAAGGATAATTTATATGGGGAGAATTACGTTAATCTATACACAGTCCCAGAATCGCAGGTTAAAAATGTGGTCAGTATGATTGATTTTAATAACTCAAGTTTCACCCTTCCTCCAAATCAAACGACTGTTATTACGAAGGACTTTTTTAATTTTGATGGCTTTGTGAAAGGCTCTGGTAAATCAGTTATGATTGTATCGCTTACCTCGCACACACATGAAAGGGGAAAACTTTTCCAAATCAAGATTAAGGGAGGCGCTCGTGATGGGGAAATTATATACGAAGACAACGATTGGGCTCATCCTAAAGTCATCAATTACGCAAAGCCAATTGCCTTGAAAGAAGGAGAAGGATTGACTTCTGTGGTTACTTATGTGAATAATACCAATAAATCATTGGGCTTTGGATTGACTTCTGAAGATGAAATGGACATTATTTTCGGGTATTATTATATACAATAAGCTATTGGCCAACAGCCACTTATCTCATCTTAAGCAAGAAAAATTCAAAACCTTATTTAATATATCAAAATTGAAGGTATATTTGCCTCCGTTTCTTGAAATATTTAAATAAATAGACTAGAAATAGTACAATTTTTTGTAAAACTTGTATTCTAACCATAAGTAAATTCGATTTGAATAAAATTTTATTATCCTATCTTCTATAATGGAACAAAAACACAAAAATAAATTCACGGCCGCTGGACTTTTGGTAGCTATGGGGATCATTTATGGAGATATTGGGACTTCTCCACTCTATGTAATGCAAGCGGTCATTGGAGATGAACCGATCAATTCTTTGACTGTTTTAGGAGGCCTATCTTGTATTTTTTGGACCCTTACAATACAAACTACACTTAAATATGTCATATTAATTCTTCGTGCAGATAATAAGGGTGAGGGCGGAATTTTTGCCCTTTTTGCGTTAGTTAGACGTCATGCGAAATGGTTGACTTTGCCGGCCATTATCGGCGGGGCTGCATTGCTTGCGGATGGAATTATCACACCACCGATCTCTGTTTCTTCTGCAGTAGAGGGTTTACGTATGCTGCATCATCCGGATGGGACTCCTTTTGTCACAGATACCGTTCCACTGGTTATATTTATTTTAACCATTCTTTTTATTTTCCAAATTTTTGGAACGAAGGTGGTCGGCAAGCTATTTGGCCCAATCATGCTTTTATGGTTTTCCATGCTTGGACTTTTTGGAATCATCTGGATACAAAATGATTGGTCTATTTTACGTGCCATTTCTCCTGTGTATGCTTGGGAATTATTAACTACTCACCAAGCAGGCAGTGCTGGATTTTGGGCTTTAGGTGCAGTATTTTTATGTACAACGGGAGCGGAGGCGCTCTATTCCGATTTAGGTCATTGTGGCCGCGGAAATATTCGAGTAAGTTGGATTTTTGTCAAAATCACTTTACTGCTTCAATATTTTGGACAAGGTGCGTGGCTTTTAGCACATCAAGGAATGACTCTAGATGGACGTAAGCCTATTTTCGAATTACTTCCCCGTGAATTTTTATTCTCTGGAATTATGGTGGCTACGGCCGCCGCAGTGATTGCTAGTCAGGCATTAATTTCAGGTTCTTTTACCTTGATTTCCGAGGCGATTCGACTCAATTTTTGGCCGAAAGTACGTTTGGTTTACCCATCTGATCAAAAGGGCCAACTTTACGTACCTTCCGTCAATATTTTATTGTGGATGGGTTGTGTAGGAGTAGTATTATGGTTTAAGGAATCCACCAATATGGAGGCTGCTTATGGTTTGGCGATTACGTTGACTATGTTGATGACGACCATGTTAATGGCTTACTACCTTCATATCAAGAAGGTAGATATGTGGTGGATCCTACTTTTCCTTTTGGTATATGTCTCCTTAGAAGGCTCTTTCTTAGTCGCTAATTTGCAGAAATTTTCCCATGGGGGTTATGTCTCTCTTTTCATTGCGGGTGTGATTATTTTGGTCATGTGGGTTTGGTTTAGAGCTTCTCGCATTAAAAATAAATTGACCGAATATGAGCCATTATCCGAGTATATAGAGCCATTAAAAGATTTGAGTAATGACGACACCATTCCTAAATATGCTACGCATTTAGTTTTTATGTCCAATGCTGGTAGGGTCACCGATATTGAATCAAAAATCATTTATTCCATTTTCCAGCGGCGTCCCAAAAAAGCCGATATTTATTGGTTTGTCCATGTAGATACCTTGGATGAGCCATATACTATGGATTATAAAGTAACCGTGATCGAACCCGATGACATCATTAAGGTAAATTTCAAATTAGGTTTCAGGGTAGAACAAAAAATCAATTTGTATTTCCGTAAAGTAGTGGAAGAGATGGTTTCTAGAGGTGAGGTGGATATAACTTCTCGATACAAATCCTTGAATGAGCAAAATGTCATTGGAGATTTCCGATTTGTCGTGCTTGAAAAATTCTTATCTTTTGATAATGAATTACCCCTTTTAGATCGAATGGTGATGAAGGCTTATTTCTTTGTCAAGCAGTTTACTCCTTCGGAAGACAAGTGGTTTGGTCTAGATAGCGATGCCGTAAAGTTGGAAAAAGTGCCTTTGATTATTAAGCCTGTTTCCAAGTGTAATCTAAGACGTATTGATTAACGATGAGCTCTATTTTTTCTAAAATTGTTCGAGGCGAAATTCCTTGCCACAAGATTGCTGAAGATGATCAATTTTTGGCCTTTCTAGATGTGATGCCTTTGGTCGAAGGACATACCTTGGTCATTCCAAAACAGGAAATAGACTATATTTTCGACCTGGATCCAGAGGTTTTAGCAGGATTAATGAAGTTTGCTCAGCGCATTGCCCCGGCGATCAAAAAAGCCATTCCTTGTAAGCGCATTGGTGTAGCTGTTATTGGCCTAGAAGTTCCCCATGCTCACGTGCATCTAGTTCCTTTAAATCGGATGTTGGACATTAATTTTTCGCAAGAGAAGTTGAAACTGAGCCAAGAATCTCTCGCAAAAACGGCGGAGCTTATTCGATCATTTATTTAAGAAATCCTTTTAACTTATTCATTTCAATCAAAGGATTTATCTTCTCATAGACAATGTGGTATACCGCATCGATGATCGGTAATTTAATATGATGCTGTTTTGAAATCAAATAAATACTTCGAACGGCATAATATCCTTCCGCGATCATATTCATCTCAATCTGTGCTGATTTTACAGAATAGCCTTTGCCTATCATATTCCCAAAAGTTCTGTTTCGAGAGAATTGTGAATAGGCGGTCACTAATAAATCCCCTAAATATCCTGAGTTATTTAAATCTCGATTCTCTTTGGGATAGATTTCATCTAAAAAAATCTTAATTTCTTGCATGGCATTACTGACTAATACCGCCTGAAAATTGTCCCCAAATCCTAGGCCTCGTGTGATACCGCAGGCGATGGCTATGATGTTTTTAATTACTGCGCAATACTCCACGCCATATAAATCAGTAATCGCATTCGCTTGTAAAAATCGGCAATTCAATAAATTAGCAAATGATTGTGCTACCTCAATGTTGGGAGAAGCTATGGTTAAATAAGATTGCTTTTCTAAAGCAACTTCTTCCGCGTGACAGGGTCCGGCAATCACACATGTTTGCCCGATGGGTAAATTGAATTCTCTGGTTAACCAATCTGTGACCAATAAATTCTCCTCAGGAATCATGCCTTTGATGGCTGAAACCACTTTTTTCCCTTCAAAGTGTTTCTTATTCAAGTCCTTTAAAGTTGCCGGAATAAAAGCCGCAGGAATAGCTAAAATTATATATTCCACGCCGTTTAAAGCCTCAGACATTTTATTGTAAGTCTTTACCTTGCGCGGATTTATGGCGACGTCCGTTAAATAACTAGGATTATGGTTGTATTTTCTGATGAAATCAACATCCGCTTTTCTGCGAATCCACCACTTGATTTTTACGTGATTTTCAGAAAGAATTTTTACTAATGCCGTAGCCCAACTCCCTCCACCAATCACAGCAATTTGAGTTGGTATTTTCTTTTTTAATTCTTCTAAACTAGTCATGACGTAAAATTAGCTTTTAAATTAAAAATTATCCGTTTTTTAATTTTTTTTACCCAATTTTGCCTCAAATACCTATTTATAAATACTATGAAAATCAAAATGTTAATTTTGGTACTGTTGAGTGCCACTTTTTTATATGGCCAACAAGCCTCTTTTCTTCCCGAGCATCCAAGGCCTGACTTCGAGCGGAGCCAATGGATTAATTTAAATGGCGAATGGGATTTCAAATTTGATCCAAAAGATGCGGGTGTCAAAGAACATTGGGAAAAAAATCAGCAGAAATATCCTTTGAAAATCCAAGTTCCTTTTCCTTGGGGGTCCCAATTGTCAGGAGTGAAGGATGAAGCGGATATTGCCTGGTATCAGCGCTTGATCGAGGTGCCGGCCAACTGGCAATCCAAGCGCACATTTTTGGTGATCGGAGCAAGTGATTGGAAAACGGATGTTTTCTTAGACGGTCAAAAAATAGGTTCTCACGAAGGTGGCTATACTCCCTTTTCTTTCGATTTGACAAAATTTCTTAAATCAGGTCAAAAACAAGTATTAAATATTCGTGTGGACGACAAAAGGCGAATGTTTACTCTGTATGGAAAACAGGGGTACGGAAATGCCCGAGGGATTTGGCAAACGATTTATCTAGAATCGCGTGGTGATCAATATGTTGATTATGCCCAGGTAAGCCCTGATATTGATCAGTCGACAGCAAAGTTTCAAGTGGAATTAGCCGCTCCTGCCAAACAAAAAACGTCGGTCAAAGTAACTTTGTCCGCCGGTTTTTCAGGCTCACAAATAATTGCTGCGGGTGCCAAAACTGCCCAGATTGAAATTAGAATACCTAACGCCCACCTGTGGTCTTTGGAGGATCCTTTTCTATATAATTATCAGATTCAAGTTGGTGAGGGCGTTCAATCCGATGAGGTTAAAGGGTATTTTGGGATGAGAAAAATATCTGTGATGAATTTGCCTGGGAGTACAATTCCATACATCGCGCTCAACAATAAACCCATTTATTTGCAATTGGCCCTCGATCAAAGTTATCATCCAGAAGGATTTTACACATTCCCAACCGACGATTTTATGCGTGAAGAAATCATGCGCAGCAAGCGAATTGGATTAAATGGAATTCGTACGCATGTTAAAATTGAAGTGCCTAGAAAACTGTATTGGGCTGATAAATTAGGTTTATTAGTCATGGCGGATGTTCCTAATTCTTGGGGTCCACCCGATGCAGACATGCAAAAGGAAACAGAGTATACCCTGGAGCAAATGGTTCGTAGAGATTTTAACCATCCATCTATTTTTTCTTGGATTACCTTTAATGAGACTTGGGGTTTGCTTTCAGACGTTATGGTTGACGGCAAAAAGAGCAGAATATATACCCCTGAGACACAAAAGTGGGTGGTTGACGTATACAAAAAAGCTAAATCCTTAGACCCAACTCGATTAGTAGAGGATAATTCTATTTGTTGCGGAAAGGGACACACAGAAACGGATATTCACTCATGGCATTCATATTTACCTGGCTACGAATGGGATAAGTTCAACAAGGAGCAATCGGACAATACCTTTCCGGGAGGTACTTGGAATTTTGAAAAAGGATATAAGCAGGGGGGCCAACCGATGATAAATTCGGAGTTTGGAAATGTTTGGGGCTATGATGGAAGTTCAGGCGATGTGGATTATACATGGGATTACCATAAAGCGATGAACTCATTTCGTAATTTCCCCAAAATGGCCGGTTGGTTATACACGGAACACCACGATGTCATTAACGAGTGGAACGGGTATTATCGATTTGATCGTACGGAAAAGGAAACGGGATTAGGCGCTATTGCTCCCGGGATGACATTGAAAGATCTGCATGGGCCTTTTTACTTGTCGACAGGCCAGGAAATTGCTTGGGCTGGAAATGGAGGTCAAAAATTAAAAATCCCTTTAACCTTATCAGTATTAATTGGCGGCACAGACTTACCCAAAGAGCTTGTGTTAAAAATGGAATTTTCTGGACAAAATGCGCTCGGAGAGAAGAAAAATTGGTGGTCTAAATCCAAGCAAATTGTTTGGACTCCATGGTCAGTCAAAGCCTTGGATTCATTAGAAATAACTTTGCCAGAGGAGAAATCCTTAAACACGTTGATATTGAAATTGGAGGATGGCAATGGACATGTGCTGCACCAGAACTTTGTTTCTTTGATTGTCGAGCAAGGGAAAATTAACGTAACACCCAAGCAGGTTTTACTGACCGTTCCTGTGGATAAAATTTCAAAAGCAGAATGGTCTAAAAAGCAGTGGTCAGGTGTTTTGGGAAATAAAGTCAATGGGGCAGGCTCAGGTTATTTCGAATACAATTTTGATTGGGCCAAATTGCCATTAGAATCCATAGACCAAGTAAGCTTTTTTGTGGAGGCTTCCTCAAAACCTATGTTAGGTAAAGATAGGCCAAACTCTGGACCGATGAACGGAGATTATATGTTGGGCAAAGGAACTTTTGATCCCAGTAAAAACCCAAATGCCTATCCACAAACAGATAGTAAAAAGAATCCTTCGGTGGTTCAGATTTTATCCAATGGACAATTTGCAGCTTCTTTTGATTTGGAGGATGATCCTGCGGATCACCAAGGAGTTTTATCTTGGTTTTATCAAGCTAAAAATCATAAATTAGATGAGCCGGGAACCTATGGATATTGGGTGCAATGTACGTTGCCTCGTTCTTCACTTGAGGTTGCCAATGCAACGGGTAAATTGACTATTCGCTTAGTTGTCCCGGAAGGATATCCGAATGGACTTTCGCTGTATGGAGCAAAATCGGGCCGATACATAAATGAACCGAGTATTTTGATTTTACGGAAATAAAATTATCAATTTCTTGAATTTTTCCCCTTACCATTGCCAAACCTTGAAGGATTGGCAATGGTAGGTTAAACACCAAATTGTTTAAGGTGATGATCGATGTGCTTATACAGGAGATTATTCCATTCTGTGCTTGTCAAATTCCCTAAACTTAAAGATGGTGTTGCAGCTAATTTCTCAGCTCCTAATTCTTGAATCGATCTGATAAATCCCTTTAAACGCTCTTTTTCTTTTTCTACATCATATTGCTCTGTTCTTTTAAAGCTTGGCGCCGTAGGTAGGTTTTGTTTATAGGGCACTTCATTAACCATCGATTTTTTCAAAAATAAATTCAAAATAATCCGCATCAAAAATGGCGGTTGCTGCGTGTTCAAACCGAGTATTTGCTCATAGGGAACGGTGCAATGTGATAGCATTTGGCCAACGGTCATTTTTCCCCAAATTGCTGTACTTTTTGGATTTAATTGATCTATTCGATGAAACAATTCCTCCGTGGTAGATGCAAGATAAATAGAAGGATATGGCATAAAGATTATCAGTTTACGGATTTTTTTACTCTATCATTGCCAAACCTTGGAGGAAAGACAAAGGCAGGAAGCTAATTGAGTTTCCAATTCTTCACATGAAACAGTTCCGATTTCTTTGTACCTGTTTCCGTGAATTTTGCATGTTTTAAGGTAATATCCTTCGCCTCGATCACTCGGTATCCTTGATTACTTTCGACATCGATATTGGTTAATTCTATGTGGTGAATCGGCATTTCGGGTAAACCACGGATGAGCAAACCTGTTTCGGCGCCTTTGGCAATTACGTTATCGATGAAAATGTTTTTGAATTGTGGGGTTCCTTCATTGACCGGCACTAATTCTATTTTGGGTGTTTCACCTCCATTACCAAAGGTAGAAACAGGATCTTTACCCTGGTAATACATATCGAAAAGAATGGCCTCGCCCGCGATATTTTTCATCGATATATCTCGAATGAAAACATTTTCAACTACACCCCCTCGGCCCCTCATTGTTTTAAACCTTAATCCCACATCAGTATCCAAGAACTGGCAATTGTTCACAAATAAATCGTGAACTCCTCCAGACATTTCACTTCCGACAACTACGCCGCCATGCCCATGAAATACGATGCAATTTTCGATTAAAATATGTGCGCTGGGCCTTCCACGTTTTCGACCTTCTGCATCTTTGCCAGATTTTAAACATATTCCGTCATCACCTACATCGAATTTCGAATTTCGCACAGATACAAACTCACAAGATTCTATGTCAATTCCATCGCCGTTTTGTGCAAACCAAGGATTTTTAACATGAATATTTTCAACGGTTAGATGCTTACAAAGTAAGGGATGAATATTCCAAGCAGGAGAATTTTGAAAGGTTACACCTTCCAATAAAACTTGCTCACATTCCCTTAAACTAATCATATTCGGACGTAAAAATTCTTTAATTTCTTCCGTGTTTGCTTCAGTAAATCCAGCTGCAATGACCCCAGGTCTATCCATTGTGGATGCTTTTAAAGCTCCTTCTGTAGGATACCAAGTTTCCTTTTTTGAGTCTAAAACGCCTCCCGAATGAATCAGTTTATCCCACTCACCAGCCGTTAATTTTCCTTTTTTTACAGGTCTCCAGGCTTCACCGGCACCGTCTATAATACCTGAACCCGTGATCGCAATGTTTCTTTGGCCTTTAGCAGAAATAGGAGATTGCGCCCGGATGGCATCGACTCCTTCCCAATTCGTTCTAACAAGTGGGTAGTCTTTTGGTTTATTACTGAATTGCAAAACTGCACCACTTGAAATGTGCAAATTTACATTGGACAATAATTTAATGGGACCTGTTAACCAAAACCCTGATGGAACTAATACCATTCCCCCACCTTGTTTTGATGCCATATCAATTGCTTGTTGGATCGCACCCGTATTCAGTGTATTTGACGAAGAAATAGCACCATACGAAATGATATTAAACGTGTCTTTTTTGAAAACGGTAGTCGAAACAAGGGGTAACTCAAATTCGTATTTTTGAGGAAAAATAGATTTTTTCAGGAAGCTTCGCAGATGTTCGTTGGACGCTAAAATAGCCTCTGCGACCATATCGGAAATTTTCATTGCTCCAAATGGCGAAAAGTGGGTATCATCCGCTGCACCTTTCATAAACTTCCTGAAAATGCCAACAGGATAATGCAGGAACATTTTTTTTGCTCCTTCTGGACCCTCTGAGCTAATGTATTTTTTGCTTTCCTTTTCGATGTCGATCAATAATACCTTTTCTTTTGCTGCTACCTCACGCACTACATTTGGATAATCGGCATGTTGGTCTACGAACACTCCCGTGGAATCAAATTTTCTTCTTTGTGTCGGTGTTAACAAGATCGGAATTCCACCTTTTGCACGGGTTTCCGCCACGTAGCGTGTTAAATTATCCCTAAAATCCGTTTGGGATGGGGCATATCGAGCGGTATCACTGGCTTTAGCATCATTATGCCCGAATTGAATAAATACGTAATCCCCTTTTTTTAATTGAGCTTGCACCTTTGCCCAACGTCCCTCACGGCGAAAGCTTTTGGTACTTCGGCCATTGTACGCGTGGTTCTGAACTTCCACCGCTTCATTGAAAAGTTTGGAGAATGGCATACCCCAGCCCGTCTCTGGAAAATCGGCTGGTAATTTATCGGCCATCGTAGAGTCCCCTATAAGGAAAACACGCAATGGATCCTTAGCTGTAAAGCTAAAAAATAGACAAGTACTTATAATCAGGGCGAGGCGAAATTTCATATTTTAATTATTTACCTTAAAAGAGACATTCACCTATTATTTACTCAGTATTAGCGATTAATGGCTACCGAACTTAAAATAGTTTGAATGATTTGAAGCGTAGAGATGTTATCTGCCTCTGCCTCATACGTTAAAATAATCCGATGATTTAACACATCTGGCGTCATTTCCTTGATGTCTTCAGGAAGAACATAATCGCGTCCTTCCAAATAGGCCATTACTTTGGCTGCTAGATTTAAGTGAATGCTTGCGCGTGGAGATGCTCCAAATTGGATGTAATCGGCCTCTTTAGTTAGGCCATAATCCGCTGGATTTCTGGTAGCAAATATGAGTTCAATGATGTACTTTTCAAGTGTTTCACTGATGGTAATCTTATTGATTTCTTTTCGAATATTTTGAATATCGTCAAAAGTTAAAATGGCTTTAGGCTCATAGGCAAAATCCATATTGGACATCTTTCTCATCACTTCTAACTCCTGATCTTTATCGAGGTAATTTAAAAATACCTTGAGCATAAATCGGTCCACTTGCGCTTCTGGTAAGGGGAAAGTCCCTTCCTGCTCCACGGGATTTTGAGTTGCCAAAACCAAGAATGGCTTGTCCAATGGATAGGTGGTTTCGCCGATGGTCACTTGCTTTTCAGCCATGGCCTCCAACAAAGCCGATTGGACTTTTGCAGGGGCACGGTTAATTTCATCCGCCAGAATAATTTGAGCAAAAATAGGGCCCTTTTTTACTTCAAATTCATTTTTTAGTGGATTGTAAATCATCGTCCCTACTAAATCCGAGGGTAATAAATCAGGTGTGAATTGAATACGTTGGAAATGTAAATCTAAGATTTTAGCAAGCGTATTGATCGTTAAGGTTTTGGCTAATCCAGGAACTCCTTCTAAAAGTACGTGGCCACCGGTGAAAAGTCCAACTAATAGTCGGTTGATTAAGCGCTCCTGCCCAATCACTACTTTGCCCATTTCGTCAATGACTAATTGAATTTTTTCTCTTGGTG
>CAIZMB010000177.1 GCA_903933935.1 uncultured Cytophagaceae bacterium | reverse complement strand
GGGAAAGATTCGAATAGCCTTGCTAACCAAAATACTTTTGAATCCCTCCAGCAAGGTTTACTTGAGGGGTTTAGAACGAGATTTAGGGGTCAGTAGCAATACGGTTAGGCTTGAACTCAACAGATTGCAAGAGATGCATTTAATCGAGACTCAAGAAGATTCTGATAATACGAAGGTTAAAAACTATATAGTTAATCAAGGGCATCCTATGTTCAAGACGCTCCGAGGTATCATTATGCAATTTGTGGGTTTGGATCAGATCGTAGATCAAATCATTAAAAAACTAGGAAATTTAGATCAAGTATATTTAACTGGTGACTTGGCTAAAGGGAAAAATTCCCCTTTTGTGGATTTAGTTATTGTGGGAAATGTGGACAAAGGGTATATGTATCAATTGATAGAAAAGGTGGAACCATTGATACAAAAGAAGGTAAGGGTAGCATCCTTTTCAAAAGAAGAATTTAATAATAATATGTTGACAGATATAGGCGCTACGTTATCATTATTTAAGATCTGATTTTGCGTAAAAAAATATTGTTTACTGGTGGTTCAGGATTACTTGCTTTGAATTGGGCAAATCAGGTTTGCAAAGATTTTGATGTCATTCTGGGTTTACATGAAAGAGAAATCATTTTAAATGGAGTGGAATCGTTTAAAATAAGTTTAGAAAGTGAGATCGAATTCTCTAAATGTGTAGCTATTATTAAGCCTAATTTAATTATTCATGCAGCAGGAATGACTAATGTCGATCAATGTGAGGCTTTGCCTGAATTAGCCAATAAAATAAATTATGAAGGGGCTAAATTTGTTTCGGACGTTTGCCTGAAAAATAATATTGATTTAATTTTTATATCTACGGATCATCTTTTTGATGGGACAGTTCCAAATGTTTCTGAAAACCATGTCAAAAACCCTTTGAATTGTTACGGACGGACAAAATCTTTGGGGGAGGATTATATACAATTTAATAACCCCAATTCCTTAATCATTAGAACAAATTTTTTTGGTTGGGGGCCAAGCTATCGCCAATCGTTTAGTGATTTCGTTATAGATAATGTGAGGGGGGGTAAAAATATTACGCTTTTCAACGATGTGTTTTATACACCAATCTTGATTGAGATATTGGTTGAAACAGTTATGGAATTATACTTTAAAAAGGCCACAGGAATTTTCAATGTAGTAGGTAATGATCGAGTGTCGAAATTGGAATTTGGTTTAGAGCTTGCAAAAGTTTTTAGATTGAATTTAGATTTAATTAAAGAGGGTAGCATAAATGGTAATAAGCAGTTAGTAAAAAGACCGAAGGACTTAAGCTTGTCAAATTCAAAAGCGAATCGTTTTTTAAAGAAAGAAATAATTAATTTAAGTGATCAAATCGCTAGGCTTCATGATAGTGAACGCAATAAAATTTCAATTTTAGCTCCCAATAATTTATAATTCAATTATGCGGTTTAAGATAATTCAAGATTTACTTAAAATTTTTGACTTCGTTGGGAAGAAGAGAGGTTTATACTTTTTATTCTTACAAATTTTATCAATTTTTTCTTCCATGTTAGATACACTAAGTATAGGAGCCATAATTCCCTTTATAGCTATTGTAAGTGATCCTAATAAAATGATGAATAGCAATAAGGTAAAATACTTTATGCAATTCCTAAACATTAAAGATTCGCACGAGCTAATTAATATAATAACCGTTTTATTTATAGGAATAGTTATTTTTGTTTCTGTAGTTAAATGG
>CAIZMB010000176.1 GCA_903933935.1 uncultured Cytophagaceae bacterium | reverse complement strand
ATCCATCCTGAAATTAGTTGAAAATAATCTCTGAGAATTTAATGTTAATTCTTTTCTAAGTTCTGAGCTCGTATAAATCTCTTTCATTTGATCATATAGTGATAAAATTGTCGTTTCGCATATTAATCCTGCTTTAAACTTGGATATGTCATCAGAAAAACCAACAAAATTACTGAAAATTGAAGGTTTACCATATGACAAAGCTTCTAAAGCAGCTATGGAAAATCCTTCTGAATATGAAGGTAATACAAACACATCTGATTTTTTGAAAAGATAATCTTTAGACCATTCAATACAGCTAGGCAATAAAATTATATTCGAGTTATTTAATACTATTTTGCTTAATTCGTCTGAAAAGTCACCTTTAGGTCCCGCAATTATCAGCTTTATTTCAGGGAAATCAGTTAATAGTTTGTAGAAAGCAGGTACCAAAATATCCAAACCTTTCTTTTCACTAATTCTACTTAAAAACAAAAAAACGAAATCTTCTTTTTTTATAAAGTTATTAAGTAAGGATTTAAACTTATAATCTATGTTTTCATAGGAATTTGGAGCATATAATCCATTGGGGATTAAAATAATTTTATTCGCAAATTTTGGAAAAATCTTTAATAAATGTTGGTGCTCACTTTTAGATATCGCATGAATTAAATCTGCCCTATCAAAACATTTTTTTTGAATAAAATTCCAAAAAAAACTTTTTAAAAATTTAGAATTCCCCATCACATAAGTGTCCAAAAAACCATGCACAGTAATGATTTTTATCGCTTTATTTTTAAAGTAAAAAGGTAAAATAGAGCCTAAATTCCACAATCCATGAACATTTATAACCGAATAGTTATTTCTATTTTTCACAAACCAAAGTAGCATATTTATTGAAAAATCTTTAAAAAAAGCAGCTATATAATTTTTTTTGAAAAGGAAAATTTTCATCCCTAAAATTGAACTATAGATATTGTTGGATTGAGCTATGGAACTAGCTATATGGACCGTCCAATTATTTTCAATTAAAAATCTCGAATGATTGTAAATGACATTTGGTGGCCCTCCTGTTTCCCAAGTATAACTACAAAAATGAAGAATAGAATATTTATTTTCAAAATTAGAATTATACATAAGGAGAAGCTAATTTTTATATTTGACTTAGTAATTTAATATGGTTAATTTTAAATGTTATTTCAATTATCATATTAAATGAAGAAATCATTACGATTCAATATTCAAACAATAAATTTAAGCATTTACTTAACATTATTAATACCATCAATCTTATTTTTTGTCTATTGGATTACACCAATCATTTCTATTCCATTAATCCTATCCAGTTTATATATACTTTATAATTATTATAAAATAAATATTAATTGTGGCGAATATTTAGATATATCTATCAGTCATTTGGTATTGATGGCTATTTTACTCTTATATACTCTATATGCTTGCGGAATTGGACAGTTCTCTATGGCCAAGGATGATATATTACTAAGATCAAATATGATATTTAGCCATTTAAAATATTATAATTGGCCTGTAATAATTCAAATAAATAATTCGGATTTCACCATATTATCCTATTACCTAGCTTATTTCATTCCCATATCATTCCTTTCTAAAATAATCCCATCTATAAATATTTATTACATAGAATTTATTTGGGCATTCTTAACGCTCTATTTGGGGTTACTATATTTTTATAGCTATTGCTCAAAAAAATTACTATTTCTAATTGTATTCCTGCCCAATGGAATCTATTGGATCATTGATAAATATTTATTTAAGGATCCTGTTCCATTAAAATATTTCTCTTCCTTAATGGCTCTAGCACATGGCCCTCAACAACTAATTTCAACAATACTTGGCCTCTGTATAATTTTATCAGAAATTTCTAAAAAACAAAAATCAATATTTATAATCAACCTAATAGTTCTTGTGTTTTTTTGGTCACCATTTATTTCTATTGCATTAGCCCTAATTGTTATTCCTAAATATAAAACAATAAAAATATTTTGTAAGGAAAATATAATTTCGGTAGTCACACTTTTCATATTCATGCTTTTTTATGCAGAAAAAGAGACTAACTTCTTTGCTCACATAAAGCCTTTATCAGAAATCAATTATTCATATTTTCTTTTT
>CAIZMB010000175.1 GCA_903933935.1 uncultured Cytophagaceae bacterium | reverse complement strand
AGGTGCTCCAGCCCATTGAACATAATATCCCATCCCTTGTAATGCCAAAAGGCCTTTATTAATTTCCACGACATCCTGACTATTTCCGACTACCACTTCAATATTGGATTTTTGTGCACTTGAACCAATCAAATTGATCGTCCTTAGCCATCCTGTCCCATTTTCATTGGGGTTAATGTGATCTTCTACCTTCAAAGAGGCAGCAGGCCAATCGTACATATAGACCGGCCTACCATGCAAAATTTTATATCCTTTGTAGACCAATTTAGTTGCGTCAACCGAATCTGGCTGCGCTTGACTACCTAAAACCAACGGAAATTTACCATCCATAACCACATTTAATCCCATCGGCTCAGCTGTTTGAGGCTCCCCACGATCCAGCCACATTTGTGTGGCATTTAAAAATTTACCTTTCCAAGTTTGTAACAAAGCCCCTTGTTTTAAATCATAAGAATAGGAAAGTCCTGTAGGATCCCCTAAATGTATCACATGCGTCTTTTTCTTTCCTTGGTGAAAAGTAAAGGATCTTTGAAATACAGGCTCTGAATTTGCTTTCACCTCAATCAAGCCCCTGGGCTCTGGATCCGGTAGCGAAGTCCGCATGTGTAATGGAACAATTTGAGCTCCTATTCGCTTGACAAAAACGCCTAAAGCCTTTGGGCCCCAACTAAAATCTTTGACATGAATAAGTTCAAATTTATGCTTACCAGCCGTTAAATTAACAGTAGCACTGATGTCATCTGTATACCAATGCGCACCCGAATTGTATTCTTTTCCGTCAATTTTCAACACCCCCGATCCTGTCCAATGCGTTTCAAATGAATAATTATCCGTTTCGGGAATTTCCAAATCCCCTACATAATGAATTAAATAATCGTTGCGTGCTTTAATCACTTTTTGCGTCAAAGCAGCTAAATTACCTTTTAGCAAAGGGATCGCCTGCCCAATCACGGGCTCAGGAAATTTCCCTTCATAATACTGATAGGATATGTTGCTTAATTTGGCGCTTGGCTTATCATACGTTTCATAACGTATATTCTTAAAAGCTACGGGTCCATGATCCCCTTGAATAGTAATAGGTCCTAATGGACCTTCTTTACTAAAAAGTGACCCGCGGGTCACTCCGGACATTTCTATATTTTCTTGAATCAATATTCCGTTCAAAATCACTTTTTTGAAAATGGCATTTTTGATTTTTTTACCTGAAGCATCAAATCTTGGAGCCTCAAAATCTATTTCGATAGACTGCCATAAACCGGGTGCTTTACAGGCATTTTGTCTTGGGGCAAAACCTTCGAAACCCTCATTTCCTTTTCCTCTGGCGTCATCCCAGCGTTCATAAATACCTCCGCAATCTCCAAATTTCAAAGATTTTTTACCCCATGAATCAAATAATTGCACTTCGTAACGGCCTTGTAAATAAATACCTGAATTAGCGCCTTTGGGAAGCATAAAATCCATCATAAAATGAATATCCCCATGATTTAAATTAAATTTTAAATCGTCTGTGCGCTTATATTTTCCATGACGAAGTGTGTTTAATAAAACGCCTTTGCCTGAGCTTACTTGAAAACTCGTATCCGTGGGCTTCGCTTTAATCACTTGCTCAATGGTCCAGTTGGTACTTGGATGGTCAAAAGCACTCAAATCTGTTAGAGGAATGGTTTGTTGGGCCCAACAAACCCAGGGCAACAATAGTAAATAAAAGACTTTTTTCATGTTAGTTTTAATAGGTTTTATGTAATTTACAAATATCCATTTAGCTTTTTCATCGGCAAAAAAGGGATAGTCGTAGAAAAACTTTTAGTAATATAAGCGATTTTGTTTTAATTTGGATTTACTCCCCTAAAGAAAATTATGTCAAAACTAAATTGGAAGCTTAGGCCTTTACTCTTACATATCTTTTTCTGGATATGTTT